>NZ_JACHMH010000001.1:3535000-3805000 GCF_014204915.1 Crossiella cryophila | reverse complement strand
CTAGACGCAATCCTTTATCAATGTGATCTCAAAGGAACCTCAAACGAGGTTTCAAATATATAAGCTCTACTGGCTTACATCGGCACACTGTTGAGTTCTCAAAGAACACACGCACACCGCACAACCTACCAGCTATTCGCTGACAGCTTGTTCCGGGGCTTGATTGTCCTGGAAGCTTTTCTGTCTTTCTTCGCCGCGCCCGTCCCCGGTCTTTCTTGGGGCCGTTCCGCGCTGGCAGAGAGAAAGTTACGCTCGGGCGAATCTGAAGTCAAATCGCCTGGTCAGGCCCGTGAACACGCGAGCCAAGGCTGCGAAACCGCTGGTCACGGCCTCGCAGCCCTCGCATCCCACGCTAGTGCAGGACGTCGACTCCCGCAGTGTGACGGCGGCCACGTCGAACCACAAGCCACCGACCGTGCAGAAGCGTGTCCAGGGACGGCTGCCACTCCTCGTCGGTGACCTTCTCGTTGTTCACGTAGGCACCGCCCTCGTTGACCGTGCGCCGGGCCTCGCCCCTGCTCTTGGACAGCCCCACCGCGACCAGCAGGTCGACGATGGTCGGCGAGTCGGACAGCTTCACCTGCGCCGTCCCCGCCGAGGACAAGGCGGCGGTCAGCGTCGGCAGATCCAGCTCCCGCAGTTCACCCCGTCCGAACAGGGCCTGACTGGCCGCGACCACCATCCGCGTCTGGTCGGCCCCGTGCACCAGGGTGGTGAACTCCTCGGCCAGCCGTTTCTGCGCGGTGCGCAGGTGCGGGGTGTCCGCGGTGAGCTGTTCGATCTCGCCCACCTCGTCCCTGCTGAGGAAGGTGAACATGCGCAGGTAGCGGACCGCGTCGGCGTCACCGACGTTCACGAAGTACTGGTACCAGGTGTACGGCGAGGTCAGCTCCGGGTCGAGCCAGACGTTGCCGCCCCCGGTGGACTTGCCGAACTTGCGCCCCTCGGAGTCGGTGACCAGCGGCAACGTCAGCGCGTGCACCGCGGCCCGGTCGACCTGGCGGACCAGCCCGACCCCGCCGACGATGTTGCCCCACTGGTCGGCGCCGCCGATCTGCAGCGCGCAGCCGTGCTTGCGGTGCAGCTGGAGGTAGTCGTGCGACTGGAGCAGCAGGTAGCTGAACTCGGTGTAGGACATGCCGTCGGTCTCGAGCCTGCGCTTGACCGTCTCGCGCCCGAGCATGACGTTGACCGAGAAGTGCTTGCCGACATCCCGCAGGAACGAGATGGCCGACATGTCCTGCGTCCAGCTCAGGTTGTTCTCCACCACCGCCCCGGTCGGCGAGTCGTCGAAGTCGACGAACCGCTCCAGCTGGCCGCGGATCCGCGCGGTCCACTCGGCCACGGTGTCCTCGGTGTTCAGCGACCGCTCACCGTTGTCCCGCGGATCCCCGATCATCCCGGTGGCCCCGCCGGCCAGCACGATGGGCCGATGCCCGGCCCGCTGGAACCGCCGCAACCCCAGCAACGGGATCAGGTTGCCCGCGTGCAGGCTGGGCGCGGTGGGGTCGAATCCGCAATAGAGGGTGAGCGGGCCGGCGTCCAGGTCCCGCCGCAGTGCGTCGATATCGGTGGTCTGCGCGATCAACCCGCGCCAGGACAACTCGTCGAGGATGTGCTCACTCACCCCCGCATCATCCCCCACCAGGTCAAATCGGTTCACCCTGGTATGCGTGGCGTGGAACTGGCCTGGCGCCGCTTCCCACCCCGCCGGTATGCGCTGACCGAGGGCTCACCCCTGATCCAGAACCGCCACGGGGTGTCCATCCCCACCGCGACCCCGACCCGGGGGCCGGCCTCGACCAGGTCGTCCGCGACCGCGGGCGCGGCGGTCAGGCGGACCGGGGAGCCGGGGGTGAGCAGGTCGGCGCCGTTGTGGCCGCGGGTGATGCCCAGGGCGGTGCACAGGTTGGCCGGGCCACGGCCCAGGTCGGCGTCGGACTTGGCGGTGGGGCGGTTGGCGCGGGCCTGGTCGAGGCCGTCGGTGATCTCGGCGGCGCGGAGCAGCACGGCGCCAGGATCGCCGTCGGTGAGGCAGACGACGTTGGCGCAGAAGTGCATGCCGTAGACGAAGTAGACGTAGAGGCGGCCCGCGGGGCCGAACATGATCTCGTTGCGCGGGGTTCTGCCGCGGTAGCAGTGCGAGGCCGGGTCCGCGGCGCCCCAGTAGGCCTCGACCTCGGTGATCCGCGCGGTGACGCCGTTGGCGGCGAGGGTGCAACCGAGCAGGCGGCGCGCGGTCGTGACGGGATCGGCGGCGAGATCGAGGAGGGTCATCGGGAGCGATGCTAGGGGGACGCACCGGATTCCGGCCGGTATGTCTCCCGCAGCGCGGCGGCCTGAGCACGCAACTCGTCCTTGAGCCGCTCGAACTCCGCGCGGACGACCTTCCGGTAGTCGGGCGCGTGCTCGTTGAGCCACTGGGTGGCGCCCGCCTCGTCGTTGTCGTCGATGACCCGCTCGAACTCGGCCAGCTGGTCATCCGACATCCGGCCGGCCAGTTCCATCCCGACCCGGTGTTCGAGGGTCTCGTAGGCGTAGTCCAGGAACGCCTGTTCGTCCGCGCCGAGCAGGCCGGCCAGGCCGATGTCGGCGAGGAAGCGGTGGTCAAGCTGAATCTTCATCCCACCCCCCAGGGTCGTCGCCGGCGGCCGCGCCGGGGCCCCGGCGATCAACATCGGTGGGTTCTCCGGATTTCTGGGTGGCTCGCCGTTCGAGGAACTGGCGGAAGGAATCGGCGTGGTCCGGCGGCACGGAGTCAGGGCGCAGTGGCGCGTCCGGGTCGGCAATGGCTTCGGAGCTGGCCCGGGAAGCCGGCGGGCGGCGCTTCCGCGCGGCCCAGCGCCCGATCTCGAAGCGAACCTTGCGTTCCCTGGCGGCGTCCTGGGCGCGCAGCTGGTCGCGGGTCTGCCAGGCGCCCGCGACGATCATGCGCTCGCGGATGGCCTGGTACTGGTCGGGCAGGCCGCCGTTGGACTCGGCCTTGGCGAAGGACAACGTGCACCGGCGGAACCGCTTGTCCAGCAGGATCTGCGCGGTGGCCCGGTGCCTGCCCGGGTCGCGCAGGTAGTCGGCGTCGACGTCGAAGTCCTTGGCCAGTTCGGCCGAGTCCCGGCTGGACACACCGAAGACGATCCGGTTGGCCACGTTGCCCAGGATCGCGTTGCGCAGCCGGGCGGAGGAGGAACCGGTGTAGCGGGAGAATGCTTCGAGCTGATCCAGGTTCTGGTGGGCGAGCACCAGCCCGAGCCCGAACTTGCGGGCCTCGGCCACGATGTCCTCGAAGCCGGTGAGCGAGAACTGCTGGAACTCGTCGACGTAGAGGTAGAAGGGGTCGAGCTGGCCACCCGCGCCGCGCCACCGGTCATAGGTCGCCCGCCTGATCCGGCTCTGGATGAAACCGCCGAGCAGGGAGGCAGCGGAGGTGGTCATCTCCCATTCCGGGATCTTGACCAACAGCACGCCGCCGTTACGCACGGTGTCGTTGATCGAGACCGTGGACCGGCCGCCCGCCATGACGTAGCGCAGGGTGCCGTCCTGCTCGAACTCGCTGAACTTCGACAGCGCCCAGTCGATGAGTTCGGCGAAGTTGCTGCCGTTCTGCGCGTTGAAGCTCTGCCAGCGTTCCCGCAGGCCCGGCACGTCGATGGTGCTCTGCAGCCAGCGCCGCCGGTCCGCGTCCCGCAGGGTACGGGCGACATCGAGTACGGAGGGCGGCCGGACCGGGTATTTCTGGTTCGTGGTGGATTCCAGCACCAGCCGCACCATGTTCTCGAACCGCGGTCCGTAGTGTTCGTGGTGGGACTGCCGGGTGATGAGTTCGATGAACTCCGCGATGGCCTTGTTGCGATCGGCCAGCGAGTGCACGTCGAGGTCCAGCGGGTTGAGCACCGGGATGTGCTCCGGGTCGCCGAAGTCCAGCAGCAGCACGTCCTCGCGCCCCTCGGTGTGGCAGGCGAGGTAGTCCACGAGGTCACCGTGCGGATCGATCACCGCGACCCCTCGGCCCTCCCTGATGTCCTGCCGCGCCATGTTCTTGAGCAGGTTCGTCTTGCCGGAGCCGGTCGGTCCGAGCACGTAGGTGTGCCGCAACCGGGAGGCGGTGTCCAAGCGAACGTCGGCGCGCTGGTCTTGCCGGGCGCCGGTGACCCGCGCGGTGCCGAGCAGCAGCCCCTCGGTGGGGAAGGTCACGGCTGCCAGCGGCAGGCTGCGGGTCCGGCCGCTGTCCAGTCCGCGTCCTTCCATCTCGCCGTAGGGCGGGTGGAATACCCGGAGGATCTGGGCGGGGGTGAGTGCGGGCCCCGAGGTGAGGGCGGTGCCGGCCTCCAGGGTCTGGGCGGCGGACTCGCCGCGGACGATGTCGAAGGGCAGGGTGTGGAAGAGCCACTGGCCGATGGCGCGCAGCACCGAGTCCGGCAGCGGGTCGGCGGAGGCCACGTGCACCGACAACCGCAGGTTCGGCTGGTCGTCGACCTCCTCGCGCTGGGCCCGTTCCAGGTAGGCCGCCGCGTCGCGATCATGGGGGAAGAAGAAGCCGGAGGGCTCTCCGGGGGCCTGCGGGCCCGCACCCGCGGAGAGCGGGTCCGGGTCGGCCTGGCCGGGGCTGTGCCGGCAGGTCATCTGCACCGTCACCGGAATGGTGAGCGTGCGCAAGTAGTCGATGAGGGTGCCCCAGTCCTCGTGCACGCGCGGCGGGAGTTCGGTGGTCAGCATCAGCTCGGCGATGTTGGGCTGGGTGACCAGGTCGGTGCTCTGCGCCGCGCTGAGGTCCCAGCCGGCCCGCAGCGCGGTGGAGAGCTGCTGGCCGATGCCCTCGCTGAGGTCCTTGACCGTGTCCGGATCCGCTGACTCGGTCACGCCGATGAGGTCGAAGAACGGCGACAGCTCACCGCTGGTCTGCCTGGCTGTGGACACCTGGTAGATCAGCCGGGCGGTCTTGTCCGGCGATCCGGACAGGGTCCGCAGCACGCCGAGCTGCCGGGGCAGGCTCTGTACGGCCCGCTCCGAGTCGTAGCGGCCGAGCCGGGCGGAGTAGAAGGGCACGAAGCCGTTCTCGTTCTTCTTGACCGGCGAGGTGGCCCGGCGTGACTTCTCCTTCTCCCCGGAGGTCGAGTTCGCTCGCAGTTGCGGACGGACCTTCGGCTCCAGCTGCTGCCGCAGCACCTGCGCCCGGTCAATGTAGCTGCCGAGGCCGTGGTGCACGTTGTCCCGGTCGGGGTCGATCAGCTGGTGCCACCCCCTGGCCAGCCTGCCCAGCGCGGCGTAGCGCAGTTCGGTGTTGGAGCGCACGTCGGTGAGCACCAGGTGTGTGGTGAACAGCGCCAGATCCTGTTCGCTGGTCAGGCCGGTGGAGTTGCGGCGCAGTTCCCTGGTCGCGTCGAGCAGGATCGCGGCGCCGTCCATGGTCTTGAGCCGGTCCTCGGCGACGGTAAGCATCTCCTGGTAGCCGCCGTAGCTGAGGCTCTGCAGGTTGATGTCCCGCAGCTGCTCGACCAGCTGGCTGACCGAGCCGGCCGGGTCACCGGGAGAGGGGTCCTCGTAGAAGATCCCCGAGCGCAACACCTGGCAGTTGTCCATCTTCTGGGTGCTGCTGGGCACCTTGGCGAAGCCCTCGTAGTCCACCACCACGATGGCTTCGGTGGTGGGCAGCGGCTCGGATCCACGGCGCGCGCGGTCGGCGAAGAACCCGCCGAGCGGGGTGGCCAGCACGCAGCTGCCGCCCTTGCCCGCGTGATTGGCGAAGGCCACGGCGAAGTTGCGAGGTGTGCGGAGGAAGTCCTCGGTGGGTTTGGTCAAGGCGGTGACCAGCACCAGCGACGGCGCGGGCTTCAGCTCGTCGAAGGTACGGGAGGCGTTGACGTAGTCCCGGCAGATGGCCAGCCCGATCTGACGGTGCACGCTGCCCTTGCGATGCACGACCCTGACCAGTCCGGAACCGGGCCGCATGATCTCGGCGTCGGTTGCCGCCCGCTTGGTGACCAGTTCGATCTGGTCCTGGTCCACGTAGACCGCCGCGTTGCAGCCGATGGCCTCGGCCGCCTGCTCGACGCCCATCCGTTGCAGCTCATCGGCCTCCCGCTTGCGCAGGGTGCCGATCCCGGCGAACACGGCGAGCTGGTTCCGGAACCCCTTGATGAAGACCGAGACCAGCGCCGCCGGTATCGACGCCTCGGGGAATACCACCATGTCGATCTTGTGCCGGACGCAGAACTCCAGGATCTGCTTGATCTTGCGATCGAGGTCGGCGGCCCGTTCGTGACTGGCCTGCTTGAGAATCGCCTCGGTGTGCTGCCGGACCGCGGGATCGGCGTCGACCGCGCCCTCCACCACCGAGAACCCGGTGTCATCCGGCGCGGCGGGGTCCAGCAACGGCTCGTCGGGCAGCCACCGCTTGCGGTTGAACGTCTCGGTGTTCGGTGTGTAGTCGAGCTGGACCACCGCGATCCGGAGGATGTGGTCCGGCGCGGCGGTCGGTCCCGTTGGTTCGATCGGCAAGCGGCACCCCCTCAGGGTTGACCCTGGGCGCCGAACCGCTCCTGGTCCGCGCCGGGTCCTACCGCCAAGCGTCGTAGGCCAACTGCACTACGTTACGACCAGCAATGTCTCAATACAGTCCGCAACCATATCGAGAGCTGATCAACGGCAACCCCGGCGGCGGGAGCTGAAAAAGAAAAAGATGGGCGGACCGAAGCCCGCCCATCTCGGAATCCGTGCGAACTCAGACCTTCGCCCAGTCCCGGGCCTCGGCGAGCACACCCAGCAACCGCTGGTGCTGCTCCCCCACCCGAACCGGCGCGGTCCCACCATGCGCGTCCCGCGAAGCGATCGACCCCTCCACAGTCAGCACCTCCCGCACCGCAGGCGTCAGAGCAGCGTTGATCCCGGCCAGCTCGGCGTCGGACAGGTCCTCCAGCCCAACGCCCCGAGCCTCCGCCGCCTGCACGCAAGCACCCGCGGCCTCGTGCGCCACCCGGAACGGCACACCCTGCCGGACCAGCCACTCCGCGATATCCGTGGCCAGCGTGAACCCAGCGGGCGCCAGCGCGGCCAGCCGATCCGTGTCGAAAACCAGCGTGGCCATCATCCCGGTCATCGCCGGAAGCAGAAGCTCCAACTGCGTGACCGAGTCGAACAGCGGCTCTTTGTCCTCCTGCAGATCCCGGTTGTAAGCCAGCGGCTGAGCCTTCAAAGTGGCCAGCAATCCGGAAAGATTGCCGATCAGCCGCCCCGACTTACCGCGCATCAACTCCGCGACATCCGGATTCTTCTTCTGCGGCATGATCGAGCTACCCGTGGCCCACGCGTCATCCAGCTTCGCGTACCCGAACTCCGCGGTGGTCCAGATGATGACCTCCTCCGCGATCCGGGAGAGGTTCACCCCCAGCATCGCCACCACGAAGGCGAACTCCGCCGCGAAGTCCCGGCTGGCGACCCCGTCGATCGAGTTCTCCACCGGTGCGTCGAAGCCCAGGTCAGCCGCGACCGCCGCCGGGTCGAGGCCCAGCGACGACCCGGCGAGCGCGCCCGAGCCGTACGGGGACACCGCGGTGCGCTTGTCCCAGTCCCGCAACCGCGAGACATCCCGCAGCAGCGCCTGACCATGCGCCAGCAGGTGGTGTGCCAGCAGCACCGGCTGGGCGTGCTGCAGGTGGGTCCGGCCCGGCATGACCGCGGCCGGGTGCTGGGCCGCCTGTGCCGCGAGGGCTTCCACCACGTCCAGGGTGCCCGCGGCGACGCGGCGGGCGGCGTCGCGGAGCCACATCCGGAACAGGGTGGCGATCTGGTCGTTGCGGGAGCGGCCCGCGCGGAGCTTGCCGCCCAGGTCGGTACCGGCGCGGTCCAGCAGGCCCCGTTCCAGTGCGGTGTGCACGTCCTCGTCACCCGGGTCCGGGCTGAACGCGCCGGAGACCACGTCGGCCTCCAGCGTGTCCAGCGCGGCCAGCATGGCCGGGAGTTCGGTGTCGCTCAGCAGGCCAGCGCGGTGCAGCACCCTGGCGTGTGCCCGGGAACCGGCGATGTCGTAGCGGGCCAGCTGCCAGTCGAAATGCGTGGAGACGCTCAGCGCCGCCATTGCCTCCGCGGGGCCGGAGGCGAACCGGCCACCCCAGAGCGGGGTGGCCCCGTTCTGCTCACTCATGCGCCGGTCCACTGGTTCTTCAGGTCCCGCTTGGCGGCGATCTTGCTGGGCAGGCCCCACAGCTGGATGAAGCCCTTGGCCAGGGACTGGTCGAAGCTGTCGCCCTCGTCGTAGGTGGCCAGGTTGAAGTCGTAGAGCGACTGCTCGCTGCGCCGGCCGGTGACCACCGCGCGACCGCCGTGCAGCACGACCCGGACGTCACCGGTCACGTGCTCCTGGGTGCCCGCGACGAAGTTGTCCAGGGCGTCCTTGAGCGGGGAGAACCACAGGCCGTCGTAGACCAGTTCGGTCCAGCGCTGCTCGACCTGGCGCTTGAACCGGCCCAGGTCGCGCTCCAGGGTGACGTTCTCCAGCTCCTGGTGCGCGGTGATCAGCGCGATCGCGCCGGGGGCCTCGTAGACCTCGCGGCTCTTGATGCCGACCAGGCGGTTCTCCACCATGTCGATCCGGCCGACGCCGTGCGCGCCCGCCCGGCGGTTCAGCTCCTGGATGGCCTGCAGCACGGTGACGGTCTCGCCGTCGATGGCCACCGGGACACCCTTGTCGAAGGTGATGACCAGCTCTTCCGGGTCCCGCGCGACGGTCGGGTCCTCGGTGTAGGAGTAGACGTCCTCGATCGGGCCGTTCCAGATGTCCTCGAGGAAGCCGGTCTCCACCGCGCGGCCCCAGACGTTCTGGTCCACCGAGTACGGCGAGCGCTTGTTGACGTCGATCGGCAGGTTGCGGTCCTCGGCCCAGGCGATGGCCTTCTCCCGGGTCCAGGCGTAGTCGCGGACCGGGGCGATCACCTTGAGGTCCGGCGACAGCGCGCCGATGCCGACCTCGAAGCGCACCTGGTCGTTGCCCTTGCCGGTGCAGCCGTGCGAGACCGTGGTGGCGCCGTGGTACTTGGCCGCCTCGACCAGGTGCTTGACGATCAGCGGCCGGGACAGCGCGGACACCAGCGGGTAGCGGTCCTGGTAGAGCGCGTTGGCCTGCAGCGCGGGCAGGCAGTACTGCTGCGCGTACTCATCACGCGCGTCGGCGACGACCGCTTCGACCGCGCCGCAGGCGATGGCCCGCTTGCGGATGGTCTCCAGGTCCTCGCCGCCCTGGCCGACGTCGACGGCGACCGCCACGACCTCGGCACCGGTCTCCTCGGCGATCCAGCCGATGGCCACCGAGGTGTCCAGCCCGCCGGAGTAGGCCAACACAACCCGCTCGCTCATGAACTTTCTCCTTGTTGCTCACCCGAGTTCTGCGGCGCGGCAGTCGGGACGTCAGTGGGTTGAGGTGTGCCGCCGGCCAGCTCGGTGAACCGGGCGGCGAGTTGTGCACCGGTGAGCGGCTCCCTTGCCACCACCAGCAGCGTGTCGTCCCCGGCGATGGTGCCGACGACGTCGTTCAGGGCTGCCCGGTCGACCGCGCTGGCGAGGAACTGCGCGGCACCGGGCGGGGTTCGCAGTACGGCGAGGTTGCCGGAGGCGTCGGTGGAGACCAGCAGTTCGCCGAGCACCTTGACCAGCCGGGAGGTCCCGCCCTCGACGGCGCGCACGGGGCTGCCGTCCTCCGGGATCACATACACCGGCGCCCCGCCGTCGGCGCCGCGCAGCTTGACCGCGCCCAGCTCGTCCAGGTCGCGGGACAGCGTGGCCTGGGTGGCCTCGATGCCCTCGACCGCGAGGAGCTTGACGAGTTCGGTCTGGCTGCGGATGGCGCGCTGGCGGACCAGTTCGGCGATCCTGGCCTGGCGGGCGACCCTGGTGGCCGCGGTGCTCTGCGTCATCTGCTCAGCCCGCCTGCTCCAGCAGCCACACGAGCAGCGCCTTCTGCGCGTGCAGGCGGTTCTCCGCCTCGTCCCACACCGCGCTGGCCGGGCCGTCGATGACCTCGTCGGTGACCTCCCAGCCGCGGTGCGCCGGCAGGCAGTGCAGCACGATGCTGTCCACGCCGGTGCGGGCCAGCAGCGAGTCGTTGACCTGGTACGGCCGGAACGGGCCGACCCGGTCCTTGCCGTCGTTCTCCTGGCCCATCGAGGTCCAGGTGTCGGTGACCAGCACCTCTGCCCCGGCCACCGCGGCGTCGACCTCGGAGATCAGTTCCACCGAGCCGCCGGTCTCGGCGGCGCGCTGCTTGGCCGAGTCCAGGATCCAGGGCAGCGGGTGGAACCGGTTGGGCGAGGCGATCCGCACGTGCATGCCCGCGGTGGCGCCGCCGACCATGAGCGAGTGCGCCATGTTGTTCGCGCCGTCGCCAAGGTAGGTCAGGGTCAGCCCGGCCAGCCTGCCGAAGCGCTCGCGGATGGTCTGCAGGTCGGCCAGCACCTGGCAGGGGTGGAACTCATCGGTCAGCGCGTTGATCACCGGCACGCTGGCCGAGGAGGCCATCGCCTCGATCCGGGCGTGCGCGAAGGTCCGCCACACCACCACGTCGACGTAGCGGGAGAGCACCCTGGAGGTGTCCTCGATGGTCTCCTCGCGGCCCAGCTGCATGGTGCGGCCGTCCACCACCACGGCGTGCCCACCGAGCTGGGCGATGCCCACCTCGAAGGAGAGCCTGGTGCGGGTGGAGTTCTTCTCGAAGATCACCGCGGCGGTCTTCGGTCCGGCCATCGCCTTGTTGGCCAGCGGATCGGCCTTGAGCACATCGGCCAGGTCGAGCAGCTGTTCCTGCTCCTCCGGGTTCAGGTCGTCATCACGCAGGAAGTGGCGCAGGGTCATCGGGTCTCCTCCGCGGCGGCGTCCAGCAGGGCGGGCAGGGCGGTGACGAACTCGTGCGCGTCGGTCTCGGTGAGGATCAGCGGCGGGGCCAGCCGGATCGCGTCCGGCTGGACGTTGTTGATCAGGAACCCGGCCGTGCGGGCCGCGGCGGCCACCGCGGCGGAGACCGGCGCCTTGAGCAGGATCGCCTGCAGCAGACCGGCGCCGCGGACCCCGGCGACGAGCGGGTGGTGCAGGTCCTCGATGCCGGTGGCCAGTTCCTTGCCCAGTGCGGCGGCGTGTTCGACCAGGCCGTCGGCGGCGATGGTGCGCAGCACGGCCAGTCCGGCCGCGCAGCAGACCGGGTTGCCGCCGAAGGTGGTGCCGTGCAGGCCGGGTTTGAGCAGGTCCGCGGCCGCGCCGAAGGCCAGGCAGGCGCCCAGCGGCAGGCCACCGCCAAGGCCCTTGGCCAGGGTGACCACGTCCGGGGTGATGCCGACCTGCTGGAAGGCGAACCAGGTGCCGGTTCGGCCGAGGCCGGTCTGCACCTCGTCCAGCACCAGCAGCGCGCCGTGCCTGCTGGTGATCTCGCGGGCGGCCTGCAGGTAGCCCTCCGGCGGCACCAGCACGCCCTGCTCGCCCTGGATGGGCTCCAGGAACACCGCGGCGGTCTGGTCGTCCACAATGGACTTGAGTGCCTCGATGTCGCCGTAGGGCACGTATTCCACCCCGGGCGGCATGGGCGCGAACGGCTCCCGCTTGGCCGGCTGGCCGGTGAGGGCGAGCGCGCCCATGGTGCGGCCGTGGAAGCCGCCCTCGGTGGAGACCACCTTGGTGCGCCCGGTCAACCGGCTGATCTTGAACGCGGCCTCGTTGGCCTCGGCCCCGGAGTTGCAGAACAGCACCCGGCCCTGCTCGGCGATGCCGGTCAGGTTGAGCAGCAGTTCGGCCAGTTCCAGGGTGGGTTCGGCCATGTAGAAGTTGGAGACGTGGCCCAGGGTGGCGATCTGGCTGCTGACCGCCTCGACGATGGCCGGGTGGGCGTGGCCGAGCGCGTTGACCGCGATACCGCTGAGCAGGTCCAGGTAGCGCTTGCCGTCGGCGTCCCACACGTGCGTGCCCTCGCCGCGGACCAGGGCCAGCGCCGGGGTGCCGTAGTTGTCCATGAAGCTGGACTGCCAGCGCTGCTGACCGTCCGCGTTGGACGCGAGATGGTTGATCACGTTGTGGCTCATGCCTTTTCGTCCCCCGGGATGACCATGGTGCCGATGCCGGATGAGGTGAAGACCTCCAGCAGCACGGAATGGGCCAGTCTGCCGTCGATGACGTGTGCCGCCGGGACACCGCCGCGCACCGCGCGCAGGCAGGCCTCCATCTTGGGCACCATGCCGCTGGCCAGCTCGGGCAGCATGCCCTCCAGCTGGTTCGCGCCGATCTGGGCGATCAGCGAGGAGCGGTCCGGCCAGCGGGCGTAGAGGCCCTCGACGTCGGTGAGCACGACCAGTTTGGCCGCCTCCAGCGCGACCGCGAGCGCGGCGGCCGCGGTGTCGGCGTTGACGTTGTGCGTGACGCCGTCGGCGTCCGGGGCCACGGTGGAGACCACCGGGATCCGGCCGGCGGCCACGATGTCGAGCACCGCGTCCGGGTTGACCGAGACCACGTCGCCGACCAGGCCGAGGTCCACGTGCTCGCCGTCGATGACGGTGCCGCGGCGTTCGGCGGTGAACAGCTGGGCGTCCTCGCCGGAGATGCCGACCGCGTACGGGCCGTGCGCGTTGATCAGCCCGACCAGCTCGCGGCTGACCTGGCCGGTGAGCACCATGCGCACCACGTCCATGGTCTCCGGGCTGGTGACCCGCAGGCCACCGCGGAACTCGCCCTCGATGCCGAGCCGGTTGAGCATGGCCGAGATCTGCGGGCCGCCGCCGTGCACCACGACCGGGCGCAGGCCGCACAGCCGCAGGAACACCATGTCCTCGGCGAATGCCTTCTTCAGCTCTTCGTCGATCATGGCGTTGCCGCCGTACTTGATCACGACCAGCGCGCCGTGGAAGCGCTGCAGCCAGGGCAGTGCCTCGACCAGTACTTCGGCCTTCTCCGCGGCGGCCGCGCTGCGGTCCTGGGCGACCGCGGTGGGGATGGTGGTCATGAGGAGTACGCCGAGTTCTCTTCGACGTAGTCGTGCGAGAGGTCCGTGGTGTAGACGGTGGACCGGCCCGCGCCCATGCCGAGGCTGATGTGCACGTCGATGTCGGTGCCGGACAGGTCCGCGAGAGAGCGGTCGTCGCCACGCATCCCGTTGCGGCACACCGTGACGCCGTTGACGGCGATGTCCATCCTGGACTGGTCCATGGTGATCCCGCTGCGGCCCACGGCCATCGCGATCCGGCCCCAGTTGGGGTCGGAGCCGAACAGCGCGGTCTTGACCAGGTTGTCCTCGGCGACCACCCGCGCGGTCTGCTTGGCCTGCTCGTCGTCGATCGCGCCGACCACGGTGACCTCGACGTACTTGGTCGCGCCCTCGGCGTCGCGCTGGAGCTGGCGGGTCAGGCTGCGGGCCACCGCGGTGAGCACGGCGACGAACTCGGCCGGGTCCGGGCTGAGGCCGGAGGCGCCGGAGGAGAGCAGCAGCAGGGTGTCGTTGGTGGAGGTGCCGCCGTCGACGTCGAGGCTGTTGAAGGTGACGTCCACGGCCGCGCGCAGTGCCTTGTCCAGCGAGTCCGCGTCCACCACCGCGTCGGTGGTCATCACCGAGAGCATGGTGGCCATGTTGGGCGCGCACATGCCCGCGCCCTTGGCGAAGCCGCCAACGCTCCAGCCGTCGGCGTGGGTCAGCGCGGCCTGCTTGGGCTTGGAGTCGGTGGTCATCACCCCGGTCGCGGCGGCCAGGCTGGCCTCGGCGCCGCGGGCGAGCGCGGCGTGCACCGCGTCCACGCCAGGGATGATCTTGTCCATGGGCAGTCGCTCACCGATCAGGCCGGTGGAGCAGACGCCGATCTCGACCGCGCCGACGCCGAGTACCGCGGCGACCTTCTCCGCGGTGGCGTGGCTGTCCTGGAAGCCCTCGGGGCCGGTACACGCGTTCGCGCCACCGGAGTTCAACACGACCGCGCGCAGTCGGCGCTGCTTGAGCACCTCCTGCGACCAGAGCACGGGCGCTGCCTTGACCTGGTTGGTGGTGAACACGCCGGCGGCCACCTCGGCCGGTCCGTCGTTCACCACCAGGGTCAGGTCCGGGTTGCCGCTGGCCTTGACGCCGACGGCGAGCCCTGCGGCTCGGAATCCTGCGGGCGTGGTCACGCCCGCGGAGATATCCGGGACAAGATCCTCAGAAGAGGTCACGGTGCTACTCCCACGGTTGACAGGCCGGTGGTCTCCGGCAGGCCCAGAGCGAGGTTCATGCACTGCACCGCGGCGCCCGCGGTGCCCTTGGTGAGGTTGTCCACCGCGGCGACCACGACCAGCCGCCCGGCGTCGGCGTCCACGGTGACCTGCAGGTGCACCGCGTTCGCGCCGAGGGTGGCCGCGGTGACCGGCCACTGGCCCTCGGGCAGCAGGTGGATGAAGGGTTCGGCGTCGTATGCCTTGACGTAGGTCTCCCTGACCTGTTCGGCGGTGACGCCCTCGGCCAGCGGGGCGGTGCAGGTGGCCAGGATGCCGCGGGCCATCGGCACCAGCACCGGGGTGAAGGAGACCGCGACCGTCTCCCCCGCGATGGCGGAGAGGTTCTGGCTGATCTCGGGGGTGTGCCGGTGCGCGCCGCCGACGCCGTAGGCGCTGGCCGAGCCCATCACCTCGGAGCCGAGCAGGTGTGCCTTGGGCGCCTTGCCCGCGCCGGAGGTGCCGGAAGCGGCTACCACCACGACATCCGGCTTGACCAGTCCGTCCACAAAGGCCGGCGCGAGTGCGACGGACGCGGCGGTCGGATAACAACCGGGGACGGCGATCCGGGTGGCGCCTTGCAGTCGCTCCCGGTGACCGGGCAGTTCCGGCAGGCCATAAGGCCAGGTCCCGGCAAACTCGGTGCCGTACCACCGTCGCCAAGCGGTCGGATCCGTGAGACGAAAGTCAGCTCCGCAGTCGATGACGACGGTCTGCCGTTCGTCGACTCCGTTGGCCACCTCCGCCGAATGACCGTGCGGTAGAGCCAAAAACACCACGTCATGGCCCCGAAGCTGTTCTAGCGTGGTGTCCAGCAGAACCCGATCGGCAAGGGGCACGAGATGGGGGTGATGAGCTCCCAAACGGGTACCCGCACTACTGCTGGCAGTCAGTGCGCCGATCTCGACCTGGGGATGTGCGAGCAACAGACGGAGGATTTCTCCCCCCGCGTAGCCGCTGGCACCGGCGACCGCTACCCGAACCGTCATACGAATAATTATGCACACCCTCGCAAGGTCATGCTAGTTCGATTCAGGCACGTCGAAGGAGGATCCCGTGAACGGGTTGGAGGCTGGTGCAGTCGCTGCCGTGTTCGACCTCGGTCGTCCACTGGGGCCGTTGACACCCGTTCCCGGTGGTCACAGCCATCGGATGTGGCGGCTGGACACCGAACTGGGGTCCTATGCCGTCAAGGAGATGAACCGCCTCGACGCGCCGGAGTGGCTGCCCTGGCTGCGGGCCGCCTGGCGGTTCGAGCGGGCCGCCTGGGCGGCGGGCGTGCGGATGCCGGAGCCGGTGATCGCCCCCGGCGGCGATGTGGTGACCGAGGTGCCGGTGACCGGCGGACCTGCGGCGACGGTGCGTGTGCACCGCTGGGTGGTGGCCGAGCCGACCTCCCAGCCGGTGCGGCCGGAGGTGGGTCACTGGGCCGGGGAGACCATGGCCGAACTGCACCGGCTGACCATGGCGCCGGAGCCGCGCTGGGCGTTCCCGTCCGGTTCCGGCGAACAGGCAGAACTGTGGCCGCTACTGGTGGAACAGGCCAAGGTCGCGCACGCGCCGTGGACCGAGGACCTGGCCGGGTTGTCCGCCACGGTCAAGGAGATCTACCGCCTGGTCACGGTGGAGGCCCCGCGCGGGCTGGCCGAGGTGATCGGGCACGCCGACCTGCGGGCGAAGAACATCCTGCTCGCCGCGGACGGTCCGGTGCTGGTCGACTGGGATCTGGCCTGCGCCAGGGTGCCCAGGGAGGAACTGGCGGGCTGCGCGCTGTCGCTGGCCGGGTGGAACCGGCCACAAGGGATGGTGGAGGCCACCGCGCGGGCGGTCATCGACGGTTACCGGCGCAACCACGGCGATTTCCCGGAGCCGCTGACCGCGGTGGACGCGGCCGGGGACCTGGGCGTGGAGGTGGACTGGGTGGCCTCGGTGGCCAGGCGCGCGCTCGGCGACGGCGCGCACGGGCCCGATGACGTGGCCCGATGCCGGGAGATCCTGCCCGGACTGATCGCCGCGCTGCCGAACAAGCTGTCCGCCGCGCAGCAGCTGGCCCGGCTCAGCACGCAAAGACTGTGCTGGTAGCGCAAATTTGCGATCCGGTGCGCATTTTTGTGGCCGGAGCCTGCCAGTTGTGTTGCGATTGCTGCGGGTAGGACGTGCCCGGACGTACCGTGCGATGGGAGGCGGGTGCGGAAAGGCGGGCACGTGCTGGAGTTCTGGACGGTGGTCGCGGTCCCCGCGGCCACGGTGGAGGCTCGGCTGGCCGGGCTGCGCGGGCGGCTGTCCGACCTGCGCGCCGACGGGCTGACCGGGTTCCACCGCGAGCTGGTGCGCGCGCACCGGCTGGCCTACCGCTGGGACCTGTGGGCGGCCTTCGACCTGGTCAGGGGCGGACTGTCCGATCAGGAGTTCACCGCGGCCCGCAACTGGCTGATCCTGCAGGGCCGCACCCACTTCGACCGGGTGATCGCCGACCCCGACGAACTGGCCGCCCTGTGCCCCGACGACCAGGAGGACCTGGACGACGCGGGCGCCCTGAGCACCCTGGCCGCCGACCTGCTGACCGAACGCGGCGCCGCGGGCCTGGCCACCACCCTGGAATCGCCGGAGCTGTTCGAGACCCCGGCCGGGATCCGGGTGACCGGCGGCCTCGAACAGCTCCGGACCCACTTTCCGCGGATCGCCAAACGCTATGAGGGCAGCGCGCTGTAGCCCGGAGAAGGCTAGGCGGAGCGCGAGCGGCCCCTGGGTGGCCGCGGACCGGCGATCGTCGGCGCGTCCAGGTCCACCACCACTTCGCCGGTGGGCCGGGTACGCGGTTCGGCCCGCGACGGCGCCGGGGCCGGGATCCGCGGTTCGGACGGCAGTTCCCCGGTGCGGGCGCGGGCGAACCCCCGCAACCCCTCCACCAGTCTGTCCACATCGGACTCCGGCCGGACCACCAGGCGGAGGAAGTCGCTGGTCATGCCGAGCTTGTTGCCACACTCCCTGACGAAGACCCCGTGCTTGGTCAGCAGGTAGTCGCGCAGTTCCGCGCCATGCACCCCACTGGGCAGCTTGACCAGCAGGAAGTTGGCCTGCGAAGAGAAGATCGTCAGCTCCGGGAACCGCCCGAGCGAGGCGGTCATCAGGAACCGGTCCCGCGCGAGCAACCGCAGGCTGTCCCGGTACTCCTCCTGGTGCTCGGCGAGCATGAAGATGACGGCCTCGGCCAGCGAGTTGAGGTTCCACATCGGCAGCGCCCCACCGATCCGCCGGACCAGCGCCGGATTGGCGATGAGGTACCCGAACCGGATCCCATGCAACCCGAAGTTCTTGCCCAGGCTCTTCAGCACCACCACGTTGGGCCGGATCATCGCCTCCATGGCCACCGAGGCGTCCTTCTCCACCTCGACGAAGTCGATGAAGGACTCATCCACGATGACCAGGTCCAAGTGCGCCAGCTCGTCCAGGAACCGGATCACCTCCCGGCGCGGCAGGTAACCACCGTCGGGGTTGTTGGGGTTGCACAGCACCGCGACCCGAGAGCCGCGGGCGGCGATGAACCGCAGGTAGGCGTCCACGTCCAGGGCGAACTTGTCCGCCTCGTGCAACAGGAACATGTCCACCCGCTTCCCCGTCTCCAGGGGCTGGTCGGTCCACCGCCCGAAGGTCGGGATCGGCACCGCGATGCTCTCCCGGATCAACAACCGATCGATCCAGGTGATCAGCTCGGTCGACCCGTTGGCCATCGCCACCGTCGCCGGATTGAGCCCCAGCACCTTGCAGAGCTGCCCGGTGATGGTGGCCGCGTCACTGGGATAGAACTTGAGAATCCGCTCCAGGTTCTCCGCCAGCTCGTCGAACATGCGAGGCGTCGGGAAGTACGGGTTACAGGGGATACAGAAGTCCACCAGCTCCCGCCCACCCATCCCCCGCTGCAACGCGAAGTAAGACGGACTGTGCGCCCCCTGCCGGAGCAACCCGGTATCCACACCATGCCGCACGAAAACTCCCTTCGCCGTCACGGATAACACGTGCCACCGAGCACCCCGGTTCACCCACCCCGACGTACAACAACGGCCAACACCCCGTCCCAGAACGGCCAACACACCGAGAGCCTGAAACCCCATCCCGCGTGTTGGCCGTTGTCGTACCCAGTGTTGGCCGTTGTCGTACGGCATGTTGGCCGTTGTGGGCGGGCGAAGCCCGGAGCGGGGAGCGTTGGGGGCAGGCGGGCGAAGCCCGGGAACACTGCGGCTAGGCGGTTCCCACGCGCCGCGAGCGGGCGGAGCCCGAACAGGCGGAGGGGGTGGCTTTTCAACACTCCCCGAGCGGTTCCCCCATCCCCGTCAGCCTGGAGAGGACACACCACATCCCGGCAAGCGGCCGCTCAACCTGCCGCCGCCCTAGCCACCCAACAGCAACGGCGGTCGCTTGCCGGGATGTGGTTTGGTATCGGAAGGCTGACGGGGATGGGGGAACCGTACGAGCACTGCTCTTCATCTTTGCCCTTGTCTTTGACTTTCCCCCCCATCCTTTGATTTCTGCCCGTCCGGCGAGGACGATCTTGATCTTGACTTTGGTTTTAGATCAAGATCAAAAGACAAAGGATGGCCTCGCCGGCCGGGCAGACCACCGGAGGGGGGTGCACAGATCAAGAACCGGGATGAGCAGGTTGCGGGGCTGGGCAGGCTGCCGGGGCCGGATCCAGCGTGGCTCCGAGGGCTCGTGTGTTCTCCGCACGGCCTTCCGCAAGCCAACCACACCTCACCGAGCGGCCCCCGTCACGATGGGAGGCTAGGGCGGCGGCAGGTTGCAGGGGCCACTCGGCGAGGCGCGGTCAGCAAGCTCCAGGCCGTACGGAGAACACACGAGAACCCTCGTCGTGGGGGTCTACCCCCAACCCCCGGCCTGCGGCCGTACACCAACGGCCAACACTCCGTACGACAACGGCCAACACCCCGTACAAGAACGGCCAACACGCTGGGGAGGGGAGGCGGGGGCTAGGGGACCTTGGTGGCGAGTTTTTCTGCGAGGGCCTTTGCTATTGGGCATGGGTCCAGGCCTGGGAAGCGGCCGTTGCGGACGTCTACCCCGCCGCCGCCCTTGCCGAACTTCATCGCGACCAAGCAGATCGGGTCGTTGAGGGATCCGATCTTGTCCGGTACCACCGCCGCGGACTTCCCGCCGATGGTCACCTTCTCCCCGCCGAACCGGGCCGGGTCGATCGTCGACCCCCACACCACGCTCACCCGGAAGAACGGGCTCTTCGTCACCGGCGCCGCCGACGGGACCGGCTGGCCCGAGCTGGGAATGACGATGCTGACCATCTCGTCGTTGTAGAACATGCAGCCCGTCTCGATGGCGTCGTCCTTCTTCAACGCCATCAGTTTCGGCGGCCGGTTCTTCGGATCCCGTTGCGCCTCAGGGATATCCGGCCAGCCCAGCACCGTGCACGGGTCGAACGGAGCGCCGGCCGCCTTCCAGTCCTTTGGCGGGTTCTGCAGGCCCAGCCGGATCGGCTGCCGCTTGACCTTCTCCCCCGAGGGCGGCGTCACCCCGGACTCGGCCGCGTTCTGACCGGCCGCCGTCGGCGTACCGGGAATGGACTGCGTGCACGCGGTCAGCGCGACCAGCGCGGCGAGCAGGGGCAGGAGTTTCTTCATGACAGGGCCGCCTTGGTGACGATCTTGGCCGCGGTCTCGGCCTGCTGGCAGTCGGGGGCGGTCAGCCGGATCACCGGGACCTCCTCGGCGAGGCCGGGGATCGTGGTGTCCTCGGCCTGCACGTTGATCGTGCACTCGCCCTTCTTCTGCTGCACGTTGCCGGGCCTGCCCTCGATCTGCACCGGCTTGTACTGGCCTGGGGTGCGCTGGGCCGCGGCTACCGGGTCGTCGGCGAAGAGGAACCGGACGTCGAAACCGCCGCTGCCCGTCTTGGACCGCACCGGCAGCCGGACCACACACGCGTACGGGCTGGGCACCATCAACTGTGGCTTCTCGCCGCCCTGCGGGAGCAGCTTGGCCAGCTCCTCATACGTCGCGCACGGGTCCTTGGCCGCCAGCGCGATCGCCGGTTCGGTGGCGCCCTCGCTGCGCAGCGGCGGGTTCGACCAGATCGGGGCGAGGGTGGCCAGGTAGTCCTTGCCGAACTCGCAGGCGGGCTTGGGTGGCTGCTTGCTGTCCACGCCGCCGCTGTAGGTGATCCGCAGCGTGATCGCGGACTGCTTGCTGGTCAGGTAGTGCCAGCTACAGCTCGTGTTGTCCTTGGAGTCGCTGAGGAAGGTCTTCCCGCCGATCTCCGTCTTCGGCTCGTCCTGCGGGAAGAACGGGGCGCCGAGGTAGGTGTACACCGCGAAGTTGCCCAGGTCGGGCCGTTTCACCCTGGCCACGCACTGGTCGAGGGTCTCCGGCTCCAGCAGCTCGAACTCGCCGCCGAAGACCTTCTTGATCGCCTCGGGATCGTGCAGGGCACAGGTGTCCCAGGTGCGGTACACCGAGTTCTCCGCCAGCCGCTGCCGGGTGCTCTGGTCCATCTCGACCGGACCGGACTGCGCGGTGGAGGTGGGTTTGGTTGGCGTGGGCGGGGCGCTGGTCCCGGTGCACCCGGAGACCAGCAGCCCCACCACGATCAGGCCTATGACGCTGCGCACGGGCCAAAAGCTAGTCCACTTCGGACAGCCGTGCGGGCCGCACCCCCAGAACGTCAGGCGCGCAGGCTCGCGCCGACCCGTTCGGTGGCGGTGGCGACCGCCGCGTCCCGGGCCGCGGTGGCCTCCTCGACGGTGAGCGTGCGGTCCGCGGCACGCAGCCGCAGTGCGAAGGCCAGCGACCGCTTGCCCGCCCCGACCTGCTCGCCCGCGTACACGTCGAACAGCCGCACGTCCTCCAGCAGTTCGCCGCCGCCGTCCCGGACGGCCTCGGTGACCTTGGCCGCGGGCACCGTCTCGTCCACCACCAGGGCCAGGTCCAGCAGCACCGGCGGGTACGGGGAGACCACCGGCGCGGGCCGGGCGGTCAGCAGCGGCAGCGCGTCCAGGTCGAGTTCCAGCGCGCAGGCCCGCTTGGGCAGGCCGAGCGCCTCCACGACCTTGGGGTGCAGTTCGCCCGCGTGGCCGACGGGGATGCCGCCCACCCGGAACTCGGCGCAGCGACCCGGGTGCCACGGCGGCTGGGTGCCTGCCACGACCTCCAGCTCGACCCCGGCGGCGCGGCCGATCTCGCGGACCGCGCCCACCGCGTCCGCCCAGTCCGCCTCGCGGCCCTTGCCCCACCAGCCACCGCGTTCACGGGACCCGGTGAGCACCGCGGCCACGTGCACCGGCTGGTGCGGGATGGCCGCGTTCAGCGCCGCCAGCTCCTCATCGCTGGGCCGCCCGGCGACGCCGACCTCGGGCATCGCGGGCTGTTCGGCGCGCTGGAGCACGACCTGGCCGATGCCGTACACGGCGAGGTCCCGGAAGCCGCGGGAGATGTTGCGCTGCACCGCGTCCAGCAGTCCGGCCAGCAGCGTGCTGGCCAGCTCCGGCTTGTCCGCCTCGAGCGGGTTGAGCAGCTTGACCGTGTTGCGCCGGACGTCGTCCTCGGCCAGGCCGAGCGCGTCCCACATGCCGGGCCCGGTGAACGGGCTCGGGATGATCTCCACGAACCCGGCGGCGGCCAGCGCGCGGGAGACCGTGCGGCGGCGGCGCTGGGCCGGGCTCAGGCCGCGACCGGAGGTGACGGGCGGCAGCGTGGTGGGGATGGTGTGGTACCCCTCCAGCCGCAGCACCTCCTCCACCAGGTCGGCCTGCTGGTTGAGGTCGGTGCGCCAGGTCGGCGGGTAGGCCACCACCACGGCGGTGCCGTCGTCGGCCGAGCCGATCTCGATCCGGCAGCCGATCTGGGTGAGCCGGTGCGCGGTGACGCCGCGGGCGTAGCGCACCCCGGCCACCCGGTCCGGCAGCGCCAGCGGCATGGTGATCGGCTCGGGCAGCGCGGGGCTGCCCACGTCGGTGCGGCCGCGGTGGATCTTGGCGTCGCCGTAGCGGGCCAGCAGCTGCGCGGCGCGTTCGGCGGCCACCGCGGGCAGCGCCGGGTCCACGAACCGCTCGAACCGCTTGGACGCCTCGCTGGGCAGCTTGTGCCTGCGCACCATGCGCGCGATGGTGGCGGGCTGCCAGTTCGCGGCCTCGATCAGCACGTCGGTGGTGCTGTCCCTGACCTCGGTGCTCTCCCCGCCCATGGTGCCGGCCAGGCTGATCGGGCCGGAGGTGTCGCAGACCACCAGGTCATCGGTGCTCAGCGGCCGTTCGACGCTGTCCAGGGTGGTCAGCTTCTCGCCCTCGGCGGCCCGCCGGACGGTGATGCCGCCCTGCAGCGCGGCCACGTCGAAGGCGTGCAGCGGCTGACCCATCTCCAGCATCACGTAGTTGGTGACGTCCACCGCGAGCGAGATCGGGCGGATGCCGCAGAGCATCAGCGTGCGGCGCATCCACCACGGGGTCGGCGCGGTCGGGTCCAGGCCGGTGACCCGGCGGGCCACGAACCGGCGGCAGCCCGCGCGGTCCTCGATGTGCACCGGCCACGCCTCGCCCTCGGCCTCCGGCGGCTCGTTGCCCGCCGGGTCGCCGTAGGGCACGTCGAAGGCGTTGGCCAGCTCCCTGGCCAGGCCGCGCACGGACAGCGCGTAGCCGCGGTCGGGGGTGACGGCCAGTTCGATCACCGAGTCGTGCAGGCCGAGCACGGTGGCCGCGTCGTCGCCGGGGCTGGCCGAACCGGGCGGCAGCACCAGGATGCCCGCGTGGTCCTCGCCGATGCCCAGTTCCTTGACCGAGCAGATCATGCCGTTGCTGACCCGGCCGTAGGTCTTGCGCGCGGCGATCTGGAAGTCGCCGGGCAGCACCGCGCCGGGCAGCGCGACCACCACGAGGTCGCCCTCGCGGAAGTTGCTGGCGCCGCAGACGATGCCGGGCGGCTCGGTGAGCGCGGCGGCCACCGCGGCCTGCTCGGCGGCTTCTTCCTCAGCGCCGTCGGGGGCTTCCTCGGCCGCGGCGACCGCGGCCGCGCCGACCACACCGGGGCCGGTGATCTCGACCTTGCAGTAGCGGATCGGCTTCTTGAACTCGGTGAGTTCCTCGATCTGGGCCACCCGGCCGATGACCAGCGGACCGGTCACGGTGGCGAGCGGGTGGACCTCCTCCACCTCGAGGCCGACCCGGACGAAGGCGTCGGCGAGCTGCTGCGGCGTGGTCCCCTCTGGCAGCTCGAGGTGCTGGGACAGCCAGGACACCGGGATACGCACGGGCTCAGGACTCCGTTCCGAAGGGCAGGGTGAAGCGGACATCGCCGTCGGCCATGTCCCGCAGGTCGGAGATCCCGTTGCGGAACTGGAGTGTGCGCTCAAGGCCCATGCCGAAGGCGAAGCCCGAGTAGACGTCGGGGTCGATGCCCGCCGCGCGCAGCACGTTCGGGTTGACCATGCCGCAGCCGCCCCACTCGACCCAGCCGGGCCCGCCCTTCTTCTGCGGGAACCAGACGTCGACCTCGGCGCCGGGCTCGACGAACGGGAAGTAGGAGGGCCGCAGCCGGACCGTGGACTCCTCGCCGATGATGGCGCGGGCGAAGGCGTCCAGGGTGCCCTTGAGGTGGCCCATGGTGATGCCCTTGTCCACCACCAGGCCCTCGACCTGGTGGAAGGCGGCCAGGTGGGTCGCGTCCGGCTCGTCGGTGCGGTACACCCGGCCGGGGCTGACCACGTACACCGGCAGCTCGCGGTCGAGCAGGGTGCGCAGCTGCACCGGGGAGGTGTGCGTGCGCAGCACCAGCCCCGAGTCGGCAGGCCCGACGTAGAAGGTGTCCTGCATGGTGCGGGCCGGGTGGTCCTTGAGGAAGTTCAGCGCGTCGAAGTTGAACCACTCGGACTCGACCTCGGGGCCCTCGGCGACCTCGTAACCCATGCTCACGAACACGTCGGCCACGTACTCGCCGAGGGTGGTGATCGGGTGCCGGGCGCCGGGCGCGACCCGGTCCCACGGCAGGGTGACGTCGACGGTCTCCTCGCGCAGCACCCGCTCGTCCCGCTCGCGCAGGAGCTGCTCGCGGCGCTCGTCGAAGGCGGTCTGGATGGTGACGCGGGCCTCGTTGACCCGCTTGCCTGCCTCGGCCTTGGCGGCGGGGGGCAGGGCGCCGATCTCACGGCGCGCGGTCAGCAACGGGGAGCGCTCACCGAGGTGCGCAGGCTTCGCCGCCGCCAGTGCCTCCAGGTCGCCGGCCTCGGCGAAAGCCTTCTCGGCCTGCACGACGGCAGCGGCGAGGGTCTCCGGCGCGAGGGCGGCGACCCCCTTCGGGTCATAGGGGTCGTTGGCTGCGGACATGGGTGAAGAACAGCTCCTAGAGTCCGTACGGTTAGCAGGGCGATCGTAGGCGATGGCCGGATCCGGGGCGCACGCATATCGCGCAACGCGTAACATCCGAGGGCCTTGACGCGCTGTTTCGAGTGCGAGCGCCAGACCCACCTCGCTCCTGCCGACTCCCCATGAGGGCCCACTTGACGCACACCTTCGGTGTCGACCTGCGCGGCGTCATCGACCTGCTGAGCCACCACCTCTACCGCAGCCCCCGCGTCTACCTGCGGGAACTGTTGCAGAACGCGGTGGATGCGATCACCGCCCGCGCGGCGCTCGGCCATGACTTCACCCCTTCGGTACACCTGGAGCCCGCGGTCGACGGCGGCGTGCTCCGGATCACCGACAACGGCATCGGGCTGACCGAGCAGGAGGTGCACAGCCTGCTGGCCACCCTCGGGCGCACCTCCAAGCGCGATGAGCTGGGTTTCGTCCGCACCGGGCTGCTCGGCCAGTTCGGCGTGGGCCTTTTGTCCTGTTTCATGGTGGCCAGGCGGATCCGGGTGATCTCCCGGTCCGCCCGCGGCGGCGCGCAGGTGGTGTGGACGGCCGAGGCCAGCGGCGACTACCGGGTGGAGACGGTGGCCGAGCCGACCATCGGCATCGGCACCGTGCTGGAGCTGGAGCCGGGCCCGGACGCCGCGCACTGGCTGGACGGGGACCTGGTCCGGGCGCTGGCCAGGGAGTTCGGCGAGCTGCTGCCGGTGCCGGTGACCGTGGCCGGGGCGCCCGGCGACGGCCGGATCAGCCGCCCGGCGCTGCCCTGGACGCCGATGCCGGGCGAGACCGCGACCGAGCACCGGGAGCGGCTGCTCGACTACTGCGGACAAACCCTGGGCTTCACCCCATTCGACGTACTGCCACTCGATGTGCCGGCCGCCGGGCTCACCGGCGCGGCCTTCGTGCTGCCCGCGGGCACCCATCCGGGGGTGCGCCAAGCCCATCGGGTGTACCTGCGCCGGATGCTGGTCGGCGACGGGGTGGAGGGGCTGCTGCCGGAGTGGGCCTACTTCGTGCGCTGCGTGGTCAACACCACCGCGCTGCGGCCCACCGCCAGCCGCGAGGCGCTGTACGAGGACGAGACGCTGCTGGCGGTGCGCGAGGCGCTGGGCAAGCAGCTGCGGGACTGGGTGATCCGCCTGGGTGCCACCGAACCGGCCAGGGCGGGCGCGCTGCTGTCCGCGCACCAGCTGGGCATCAAGGCCATGGCGCTCACCGACGACGACCTGTTCCGGCTGGTGGAACGGTGGCTGCCGTTCGAGACCACCGAGGGCGTGGTCAGCCTGCGCCAGTTCCGCCGCAAGTACGGCACCGTGCTGTTCACCCCGGACGTGGACGAGTTCCGCCAGCTCGCCGCGGTCGCCGAGGCGCAGGGGCTGGGCCTGGTCAACGCGGGTTACGCCTACGACACCGACCTGATGCGCAGGCTGGTGGAGACCGACGGCCGGGTGGCCGCCCGCCGGGTGCTGCCCAGTGAGCTGCTGGCCAGCCTGGGCGCGCCCGATCCCGAGGTGGAGCAGGAGCTGCTGGCCGCGGTGGACCGGGCGGACGCGGTGCTCGCCCGGCACGACTGCGAGCCGGTGCTGTGCGATTTCGACCCGATCTCGCTGCCCGCGCTGCTGATCACCGACCCGGAGCTGAGCCGGGAGGCCGAGACCGAGCAGCTGCGCGCCGAGGCCGATCCGCTCTGGGCCGACCTGCTGGGCCAGTTGTCCGGCACGACCTCCGGCGCCACCCATCGGCTGGTGCTCAACTGCCGCAACCCGCTGGTGCGGCGGATCGGCACGGTCGGGGAGGACCTGGCCAGGCTGGCCATCGAGTCGCTGTACGTGCACGCGCTGCTCCAGTCCCGCAGGCCGTTGCGCCCCAAGGACACCGCGGCGCTGAACCGGTCCTTCCTCGACCTGCTCGACCGCGCCGTGCACAGCGAATCCTGAGACATCGAGAGGACTGGGGTGACCGAGGAGCAGGCGCCGGCCCGGATGCTGGCCACCGCCGAGCACATGCCGGCCGGGTTACCGCGCTACGAGGCCCTGGAGCGGGCCGCGCGCGGGGCCGACGCGGCCAGGGACGTGCGGCTGGGGCTACGCGTGCGGCTGGCGATGATCCGGCTCTGCCACGAGCTGCGCCGCTCCGACCTGATGCTGGCCCCCTTCGCCTGGGCGGTGGCCGCCGAACGGCGCGAGCCCGCCGCCTTCGACGCGGCCGCGCTGCACCAGCTCCGGTGGATGCACAAGTGGGTGGTCAACGGGCTCATCTCGGACCCCCGGTTCAGCCTGACCCAGGTGCAGGCGGCACTGGACGAGCTGGCCGCCCGGTTCCAGCGCGAGGGCGCCTCGCCGCAGCCGGTGCTCGGCCTGCGGGTGCGGCTGGCCGACCAGCGCGGGCACGCCGAGGCCGAGGAGCTGTTCCCGGCCTGGCTCGGCAGTCCAGGCGACCAGCTCAGCGACTGCGCGGCCTGTGTGGTCGGCGCGCAGGTGGAGTTCCTGGTCGGGCACGGGCGGTTCGCCGAGGCGCTGGCGCACGCCGATCCGGTGCTGCGTCAGGAAAGCGCCTGCTCGATGCAACCGGCAGGGGTGCTCAGCAGCCTGCTCGGCGCGTTCCTGCTGGCAGGCGAACCGGCCAGGGCGCGGCAGGCGCACCTGATGGCCTACCGCCGGTTGCGGGACCGGCCGGGCGACGGCGCGGCACTGGCGGCGAACCTGGAGTTCCTGGCCGTCACCGGCAACGCCGAACGCGGCCTTGAGCTGGTCGAACGGCACGCGAGCCTGCTCACCGAATTACCGAACCCGTTGGCGCGCCTGGGTTTCCTCGGCGCGGCGGCGCTGGTGCTCGGCCGGATCGACCCGGCCCGCCCGGTCTCGGCCGGACCGCGCCGGGTGGCCGCCGGCGTGCTGCGGGCCGAACTGGTGGCCGAGGCGGGCGCCCTGGCCGAGGCATTCGACCGGCGCAACGGCGCGGTGTGGCTGATGCGCAGGCTGGCCGAGTTCCTCGAACAACCCGACGGATCGCGGGTGACCCTGGCGCTGCCGCCAGCCGAGGTGGCCGAACCGGTGGCGCCGCCGGAGGATCCGCGCACGGTGGCCGCGGCCGCGGTGGACGCCTTCGACGCCGGCGACTTCGTCACCGGGCACCGGCTGCTGACCTCGTTACCGCGCTCGGTCGAGCTGCCCGAGGTGCTGGCGCTGCGGGTACGCGCCCGGCGGATGTTCGAGACCCGGCCGCAACCGGCCGAGGCGCGCACGGTCTTCGCCGAGACCGTGGAGGCGTTCGCGAAGCTGGGCGAGCACGAGCTGGCGGTGCGGCACCGGTGCGGGCTGGCCATGCTGGAACTGCGTGCGCACGCCGACCACCGGGCCGGTGCGGTGGCCGAGCAGGCGGTGCGGGACGCGGTGCTGCTGGGCGATCCGGAACTGGAGGTCGGCGCCCGGCTGGTGCTGGCCGAGGTGTGCCAGGAACGCGGCCTGAGCGAACCCGCCGCCACCCAGCTCGACGCGGCCAGGGACCTGGTCGCGGTGCGGGCCCGGCGGCTGGCCACCCGGCTCGCGGTGCGCGAGGCCGAGCAGTTCATGCTCGGCGGCGACCAGACCGCCGCGCTGGACGCCCTGACCACCACGCTGACCATCGACAGCTCCCCCGCCGACCGGTTCAGCGCGCTGCTGGCCCGCGCCCGGCTGTGCAAGGACCTGGGCGAGCACGAGGACACCGTGGCCGCCTACGGCGAACTGGCCGCCTTCGCCACCGCCGCGGACGGCCCGTGGACCGCCGAGGCGCTGCTGGAACAGGCCGCGGTGCTGGTCGAACTGGACCTGGAGGTGGACCGGCTGCCCGACCTGGTGGACGCGGTCGCCGCCTGCCGCCGCCACCTGGGCGCCACCGCCACCGCACAGGCCTGCTTCCTGCTCAGCGGCGCCTACCTGGAACTCGACCGGTACGTGGAGGCCGCGGAGACCCTGGAGGAGGCGCTGCGGCTGGTGGAGGGCAAGGAGCAGCGCAGCACCGAGTTGCCGGTGCGGCACCGCCTCGGCGCGGTCTGCGGCGTGCTCGGCGAACACGAGGCCGCCGAGGAACACCTGCTGGCCGCGCTGGACCTGGTGCCGCCGGAGAACCGCCTGCACCGGGCCCAGGTGCTGGCCAACCTGGCCGCCGCCTACACCAACCTGGAACGGGTCGAACCCACCCGCGCCGCCTACTGGGAGTCCGCGGAGATCCTCTGCACCGCGGGCCGGGCCGAGGCCGCCGCCCGGATGTTGTTGCGGCTGGCCAACTCCATCGGCGCCCAGGACCAGGAAGCCGCACTGGCCGCGCTCACCCGCGCCACCGAACTGGCCGTGGACGCCGATGAGGAACTGCACGCCGAACTCATCGCGGGCCGCGCCTTCGTGCTGGCCCTGCACGGCCGCTACGCCGAATCACTGACCGACAACGCCGAGGCGGAACGGCTCGCGGTCCGGCTCGGCGACGTGCTGTGGCAGGTCTACCTGGTCAACCGCTCCGCCCAGATCCACCTGCTGCAGGGCGATCCGCGACTCAGCGAGAGCGAGGCCAGGCGGGCCGCGGCGCTGCTGCCCGAGGACGCCCCGCACGCCGATGTGGCCGGGGTGCTCAAGGCACTCAGCGACGCGCTCACCGAACAGCACCGCACGGTGGAACGGGATCCGCTGGCGCAGGAGTTGCTGGCCCGCCTTTGACCGAATTCCTGCGACCGAATGCACCAATCCGGAATTCATGATCACGGCCTACCCTGAATTCAGCGAATTCCGCAGAGGGGGCCGCACATGAGACGTTTCCTCAACCTGGCCATGGCCGTCGCCCTGGCACTCACCGCGCTCACCGCGGCGCCCGCCCCGACCGCGCGGGCCGCCGAGGACTGGCGTTGCGCCCAACGGAGTTTCAGCACGCCGCCACCGGTCACCGGGGGCACCGGCTGGGGCCACGGCTTCATCGGCAAAAGTGCCAGCGGCACCCCGGTGCACTACTGGCTGATGGAAAAGATCCACGTCGGCACCAGCAGCGTCGAATACCGGTTCGACTCCGCCTTCCAGCTCATCTGCAGCACCTTCGTCAACCCGATCCCGTCGACCCTGACCCCGGTGGTCTCCGACGGCCAGCCGGCCTGCACCTCGCCAGGGAACTACGCCGAGATCGTCGACGGCAAGATCGTGGAACGCCAGCTGATCGGCGCCAAGACCAGCGTCACCAAGTACATGCTCGGCACCCAGCCGTACTGGGTCACGCACAACTACCGGTACTGGCACAGCATGCGCCAGGACAGTCCAGGCGTGTGGCGGTGGCACGCCAGCTCGGTGGCCCGCTGCTCGCTCACCTAGGCGCGACCAGGCACGGGTTGAACAGCTCGCGGACGTAGATGCGCGCGCCGGAGCGCAGGTGGATGAGATAGTCCTTGCCCACACAAGGTTCCAGCCCGGATCGCGGCGGCCAGTGCGCGGTGAACCGGCCAAGCGCCTCCCGTCCGGCGGCCAGCCGATTGCCGGTGAGATGCCGCCCCAGCGGCCGCTGTCCCGGCGGGATCAACGCGTCCGCCTCCTGCCGCGGCAACAGCACCAGGTTGATGCTGACCACCTGCTCGGTCGGGGTGAGCAGCCTGCTGTGCCGGTGCACGTACCCGCCACCGCGCGCGGTGCGCAGCATCTCCCGCAGCGGCGCGGGCACCGAGTTCGCGGTGTGCGTCTCCTGCCGGTCCACTACCGCGGTCAGCGGCGCGCGGAGCAGGGCTTCCAGCAGTGCGGTGGTCGAGCCGTCGGCGGCGAGCAGCATCCGGGTGGTGGCGGGCAGGTCGGACAGGTCGCCGAGGGGCACCGGCATCGGGACAGCCTCCAGTCGGGGGCAGGGTTTCCCGTTTCATACTCCCGAAAACACCGGGCTCGAACAGTGACCGGCGGCGCAGAACTACCGATCGGCGGCAAACGATCGCCCAGCGGTTCCCGGCGTACGCCCGGCTACCGGGCGGCGCGGCGCTGGGCGCGGGCGCTGGCGTAGAGGCAGACCGCGGCGGCGGTGGCCAGGTTGAGGCTCTCCGCGGCGCCGTGGATGGGCACCTTGAGCACGGAGTCGGCGGCGGCCAGCACCTCGGCTGGCACGCCGTGCGCCTCGCTGCCGAACAGCCAGGCGGTGGGGGTGGCCAGTTCGCCGCGGTCGTCGGCGGCGTCCAGGTCGGCGTCGGTGTTGCCGTCGGCGGCGACCAGGCGCAGGCCCGCCTCCGCGCATGCCTGGAGAACCGTTGTGGTGTCCCGGGATCGGGCGATGGGCAGGTGGAAGACACTGCCGGTGGAGGCACGCACGCACTTGCCGTTGTGCACGTCCACGGTGTCGCCCGCGAAGATCACCGCGTCCGCGCCGGCCGCGTCGGCGACCCGGACCACGGTGCCCGCGTTGCCGGGGTCGGCGATGCCGACGAGCACCGCGACCAGCTTCGGGCTACCGGCCAGTGCGTCGGCCAAGGACACCTCGACCTGGTCGCAGACGGCGATGACGCCCTGCGGGGTGACCGTTTCGGACAGGCCCTCGGCGGCCCGGTCGGTGATCTCGCTGATCCGGATCCGGGCGGCGCCCGCGGCGTGCAGGAGGTCCTGGTTGCGGCCGGCCGCGACCTCGGTGACGAACAGCTCGTGCACCTGGCCACGTCCGGCGGCCGCCCAGGCCAGTGCCTCGCGCACGGCCTGCGCGCCCTCGGCGAGGAACCGGTCGGCCCGGTCCCTGCCCTGGCGGCGGGTCAGCTGGCGAGCAGCAGCGACCCGGGGCGTCCGTTCGGTCAGGACGGCCCCGGGCCGGGTGCTGCTGGTGCTGTTCGCCTGCTGGCGGCTCAGGAGGCCGGCGCGTTCCGGTCGGCGGGCAGAGCCTCGCGCGCGACCACGACGAGCGCCTCGAAGGCCGCCGCGTCGCTGACGGCCAGTTCGGCCAGGATCTTGCGGTCCACCTCGACCCCAGCCAGGTTCAGGCCCTGGATGAAGCGGTTGTAGGTGATCCCGTTCGCGCGGGCGGCCGCGTTGATGCGGGTGATCCAGAGCTTGCGGAAGTCACCCTTGCGGGCACGGCGGTCCCGGTAGGCGTAGTTGAGCGAGTGGAGCACCTGCTCCTTCGCCTTGCGGTACATCCGCGAGCGCTGGCCGCGGTAGCCGCTGGCCTGCTCCAGAATCGTACGGCGCTTCTTCTGGGCGTTCACTGCCCGCTTGACGCGTGCCACGGGTACATCCTGTCAATCAAGTGAGACCGGAGTGGGTCGGTCTCAGGTGGAAAAGTCGGTCTGGGGTGGCCAGCTCAGAGGCCGAGCAGGCGCTTGAGGCGCGGAGCGTCGTTCTTGGAGACGACCTCGGCACCCTCAAGGCGACGGGTCAGCGTGGAGCTCTTGCGCTCCAGCTTGTGGCGGCGACCCGTCTTCTCCCGCATCAGCTTGCCGCTGCCGGTCACCTTGATGCGCTTCGAGGTCCCTTTGTGGGTCTTCTGCTTGGGCATGTCCGTCCTCGTTCGGGGTGCTTGCGCTGCCACAGGGGCGGCGCGGGGTCAGCCGGTTCCCACCGGGGAACCGGCCCGCGGCACGGGCGAGGGTGCCCGCACTGCTCGCAGTACGCGGGGAGTTACTCCGCCGCCACGTCCTGCTCGGTCTCCGCGTCCTTGGTGGCGGTACGCGGCTTCACGTTCTTGTGCGGAGCCAGAACCATGATCATGTTCCGGCCGTCCTGCTTGGGGCTGGACTCAACGACACCCAGATCGGCGACGTCCTCCGCGAGGCGCTGCAGCAGGCGGTAGCCCAGCTCGGGCCGGGACTGCTCACGACCACGGAACATGATGGTCACCTTGACCTTGTGTCCCTGGTTGAGGAAGCGGACGATGTGTCCCTTCTTCGTGTCGTAATCGTGAGAGTCGATCTTCGGCCGGAGCTTCTGCTCCTTGATGACCGTCATCTGCTGGTTGCGACGGGACTCGCGGGCCTTCTGCGCGCTCTCGTACTTGAACTTGCCGTAGTCCATGAGCTTGCAGACCGGCGGTCGTGCCTGTGGGGCGACCTCGACGAGGTCGAGGTCCGCTTCCTCGGCAAGTCGCAGCGCGTCCTCGATGCGGACGATGCCGACCTGCTCACCCGCGGGTCCGACCAGACGGACCTCGGGCACCCGGATGCGGTCGTTGATGCGTGTTTCGGAGCTGATGGGGCCTCCTCGGTTTGGCGGTAGCTCTCGCGCACCGCGACAGGAAGAACCCCGACATAACGACAGGCCCCGGCGCATTGTTCCGCGCGGGGCCCGCCCATCTCCGATCTCGCGATCACCCGCCGTCACCGGCGAGGATCGCGCACGGGTAGTCTGACCTGGGTCGACTACCTGACCGGACCCGGACACCTCAAGCGGTGACTCGGGTGGGAGCGGGGCTCCACTTGCCGCCCCCACGTGCGCAGGGGCTGGTCGCTCGTGGAATCGTACCAGGGGTGAGCACGTCCCACCCAATCGAGGGCCCCGACCCCATCCGCGACCTCTCCGACGTCCCCAGCATCGAGGTCATCAGCCGCGCCGCCGTGATGCTGATGTCCGCCGCCGCCGAGAAACTCGGCCTGGCCGACCCCGACCCAGCCGAAAGCGACCGGCTCGACCTGGACGAGGCGCGCCGGCTGATCACCGCGCTGGCCGGGTTGATCACGGCGTCGGTGGAGTACCTGGGGGTGCACGCGGCGCCGCTGCGGGATGGGCTGCAGGCGTTGCAGAAGGCGTTCCGGGAGGCTTCGGTGGTGCCGGATGAGCCGGGGCAGGGGCCGGGGGAGAAGTACACGGGGCCGGTTTACTGACGCAGGGCGTCCAGATCCAGGGCGATCGGGAACGGAACCGGGCGATCCAGGGTGCCGCGGAAGATGCCGGCCGGAGCGTAGGCGCCGGTCGGCCCGTCCAGCGCGTACACGTGCACGACCGGAGCCGAACCTTCCTTGTCGACGATCCAGTAGTGCGGAATGCCCGCCTCGGCGTACTTGCGTAGCTTGACCGTCCGATCCCGGTGCGCTGACTCCGGCAACACGACCTCGACCACCAGCCGCACATCCGCCGGTGCGAACCAGGTGAGTTCGGGGTCGAACGGCGCGGTGTTCACGACGATGTCGGCTTCCGGGCGGTTGCGCAGGTCCAGCCGGATGGTCATTCCGCTGTCGGCCTCGATGCCGGGCGGTGCCTGTGCGGCGAGGGCCTCCCGGAGTTCGGAGATCATCCGACTGTGCCAGATGGTCTGGGGCACCAGGCGGAACACCAGGACCCCGTCGATCAGTTCGGTGTGCGCTGGCGCCTCGGGGAGATTGTCGAGGTCGTCCGCGTACCAGCCCTCGGCACGTGGCAGACGCATCCAGTCAGGCAGGGTGTTCAGGTCGTCGAGGTCCAACTTTTCCCGCTCCAGTCTTAATCCCAGCCAGCTTTTTGCCACCCAGCGGCGAAATGGCAGCACCACCTGTATTTCATCCGGTCGAGCTACGCGAGCAGTTCCTCCAGGTCCACGACGATCGGGAAGGGCACCGGTCGCTCCAGAGTGCCGCAGAAGCTGCCGACCGGGACGTAGGCGCCGGTCTGCCTGTCCAGCTCGTACGCGTGCACGACCGGCGCCGAACCTTCCTTGTCCACGATCCAGTAGTGCGGGATCCCAGCCTCCGCGTACTTGCGCAGCTTGACCGTGCGATCCCGGTGCGCTGACTCCGGCAACACGACCTCGACCACCAGCAGCACATCCGTCGGCCGGAACCAGGTGCGGTCGGGATCCGGCGGTGTCGCGTGCACGAGGATGTCGGCTTCCGGTCGGTTGTGCCGGTCCACCCGGATGGTCATGCCGTGAACGGCCGTGATGCCGGGCGGCGCCTGGGTCGCGAGGGCGAGCGTGAGTCCGGAGACCACCGCGCTGTGCCAGACCGTCTGGGGCACCAGACGGAACACCAGCGCCCCGTCGATCAGTTCGAGGTGCTTGGGCGCGTCCGGCAGGTGGTCCAGGTCGTCGGCGTGCCAGCCCTCGGCGCGCGGTGGGTACATCCACTCCGGCAGCTCGGCCAAGTCCTCAGCGTTCACTCTTCCCCGTCTCCAGTCGCAACCCCAGCCGCCGCAACTCCGCCCGCGCAAGCAACTCAACCGCCTCCCGATCCCCCGACCGCCACGCCCCCACCAGATCCACCCCCGGCTTCGCCAGCGTGTGCAACGGCAGATTCGCCAACCCCCGCAACGCCAGCAGATCCACCTGCGCCTCCCCCAGCCGCGTCAGCCGCCGGGCCGCCGTCGCCTGCCGGACGAACCTCATCCGCAACGGCAGCCACGACACCAACAGCAGCGACACCGGCACCAGAACCAGCAGCACGCTCAGCCACAGCGCGGTCGAATCCACCGCGGACATCTGCTTGTTCCCCGCGTCCACCAGCCGATCGGCCACCGCCGAGCCCCGGCCCAGTGCCGCCGCCAGCTCATCGCCCACCAACGGCAACCGCCCGGCCTGAGCCGCGGCCGAGGCGGACAGCTCGCGGAGCGAACCGCCCGCCTCGACCAGCTCGACGCCGGGCGCTCGTAGTTTGCTGACCAGGTCGTAGAGATCCAGGGCCAGCCAGATGCTGACTGCGATGATCAACAGGGCGCCGAGGTCGGCCAGCAGTTGGGCCGTGCGGCGGGACTGGTGGTCGGCGTAGAGCTTCACCCCCTCCTTGTATCCCGGATCGGGATCAGTCGGACAGGGTCACCAGTCGGCGCGCTCGCAGGCTTCGTAGGCGTGTCTGCGGAAGATGCCGCTGTCGTCCAGCAGATCGACGCAGAGTTCGTAGCGGCCGCGTTCGCCGTACTCGCAGGCGAGGTCGTGCTCATCGTCAATGCCGTGGTAGCGCAGATTGAGGTAGCGGTAGCAGTCGTAGCTGTCCGCACTGGCGGGGGCGGCGAGGGCCACCGATCCGCCGAGGGCGAGGACAAGGGCGGTCAGGAACCCGGCGACGCGGGATCGCTGTGCCATGACGTGAACCTCCAGAGCTGGTGGAACGCCTGCTCTCCCAACCAAACCCAGTTCCGCCGGGGACTCAATCCCGCGCCACTCCACCAGGGGACGGATATCACGCGTTGGTAACGGACGCGGTATCCCTTGGAGCAGTGGCGCGAGGTTCAGTCACCGTCGGTGATCAGTCCCCGAGGACGGCCAGCGCGTCGATCTCCACCAGCAGGCCGGCGGGCAGGCCGACGTAGACGGTGGTGCGGCCGGAGAACGGGCCGGAGTTGATGATCTCGTTGTAGACCGCGTTCATCTCGCCGAAGTGGCCGGTGTCGGTGAGGAACACCCGGAACATCACCACGTCGTCGAAGCTCGCGCCGCCGGCCTCCAGCACCGCGGCCACGTTCTTCAGCGTCTGCCGGGTCTGCTCGGCCACGGTGTCGCCGACGATCGCGCCGGTGGCCGGGTCGAACGCGACCTGGCCCGCGACCTGGAGGATGTTGCCCTTGCGGACCCCCTGGGAGAAGTTGGCCACCGGGGTGGGCGCGTTCGCGGTGCGGATCTCGGTCTTGGCCATCGCCGTGCTTACCTCTTCTGCTCGTGTCTGCCGGGAATTTCAGGTGGATCAGGTGTTCTCGGGCCGCCAGCCGCAGGCCACGGAGGCGGTCCTGGCCGCGGCGCGCAGCTCGGGCAGCAGCGCCATCAGGCCCTCGTAGTCAAGCAACATCTTCGGCACCGACATCGATACCGCGGCCAGCACCTCGCCGCGGGCGCCCAGGATCGGCGCGCCGATGCAGTGGATGAAGTCCTCGTGCTCGGAGCGGTCCACCGCGTAGCCCTGGGCCCTGACCTTGCGCAGTTCGGCCTGGTACGCGGTGGCATCGGTGATGGTGTTCGCGGTGAGCCGGGGAAAACTCATGCCCTCCACGATCCGGCGCTGCTCCCGCTCGGGCAGCGCGGACAGCAGCAGCTTGGCCACCGCGGTGCAGTGCAGCGGCGCGCTCTTGCCGACCCTGGAGTACATCCGGACCTGGTGGCGGCTGTCGTACTTGTCGATGTAGATCACCTCGCCGCCCTCGTAACTGGCCAGGTGCACGGTGTGCCCGGTGCTCGCGTTCAGCTCGCGCAGCGCGGGCTCGACGGTGCGCCGCACATCGCGTTCCTCCAGCGCGCGGTTGGCCAGGTCGAACAGCGTGGTGCCCAGCCGGTAGTGCCGGACGTCCTCGCGCTGCACGAACCGGCGCGCCTCCAGGGTGCGCAGCAGGCGCAGCGCGGTGGACTTGTGCACGTCCAGCACGGCGGCCAGCTCGTCCAGGGTGCGGTGCCCGCCGGCCAGTTCGGTGAGGATGGTCAGCGCGCGGTCCAGGCTCTGGCTCATGCTCGCGTCCCGGCGCTGAAGTGGGTGTTCGCCCAGGTCTCGTCGTCGGCGGCGAGCAGCCGCTCGACCAGCTCGGCGGCCACCGGCTCGCCCACGTCGTCGCGGGTGAGCAGCGAGCCGACCGCGCAGAGATGCCCGCGCCGCAACCGGGTCACCGGATCCTCACCGTCCAAAGTGGAGGACAGGAAGCCCGCGGCGAAGGCGTCGCCGGCGCCGACCGGTTCGACCACGTCGACCTTGAGCGCGGGCTGGAACCAGCTCTGCCCGTTCTCCACCATGGTCGCGCCGTGCTCGGCCTGCTTGACCACCAGCGTGCGTGGTTCGGGCAGGAGTTCGCGCAGGGCGAGGGGATCGCCGATCCCCCACAGCGCCTCGGCCTCGTCCGAGCCGACCAGCACGATGTCGGCCTTGTTGGCCAGTTCGGCCAGTACCGCGGTGTCCTTGTTGCGCCACAACGCCGGGCGCCAGTTGAGGTCGAAGGAGACCAGCCGGTCGCCGCGCCACGGGTCCAGGATCGCGGTCACCAGGGCCAGGCAGCTCTCCGAGAGCGCGGCGGTGATGCCGGAGAGGTGGATCAGCGCGGTGCGGTCCAGGCCGAGGCCCTCGAGTAACTCCGGGCCCATGCCGGAGGCGGCTGAGCCGCGCCGGAAGTAGCGCACGGTGCTGCCGTTGGCGTCGGCCTCCTTGACGTAGAGCCCGGTCGGCCGGTGCTCGTCGCGGGCCACGTCGGCGACGTCCACGCCGAAGGAGGTCAGCCGGTCCAGGATGGCCCGGCCGAAGGCGTCCCGGCCGAGCGCGCTGACCCAGCGGCTGTGCCAGCCGAACCGGGCCAGGTGACAGGCCACATTGGACTCGGCGCCGCCCACCGTCCTGGTCCAGGAGGTGACCTCGTGCGTCGGTCCCGGTTCCGCGGGCACGAACAGGGCCATCGACTCGCCGAGGCACACCACATCGGCCGCCCCGCGATCAACGGGGGGTTTCAGCTCATCCACTCAGGTTCCCTCCGGCCCGGCCAACGTTGACGACCAGCTCAGCGGAATGCTACACAGCCACGCATCACATAGCGCAATCCAAGTTGCATAATTCGCAACGAAAGGTGGACAGCCGTGGAACCGGCTCGTCTGGACGAGGACGCGGTGGCCGCGATCGGCGCCGAACGCATCGACTGGCGGTTCAAGGGCCTGCCGGACGCGCTGGCGGGCAAGACGCTCGCCGAGGCCGCGGCCGCCCGCCCCAACCTGTTCCGGGACGGCTTCCTGCCGCCGCTCGTGGTGATCGACGAGGAAGCCCTCGAGCACAACCTGCGCACCATGGCCGACTGGGTGGCCGGGCAGGGCCTGCTGCTCGCCCCGCACGGCAAAACCCCGATGGCGCCGCAGTTCTACCAGCGCCAGCTGGCCGCGGGCGCCTGGGCGATCACCGCGGCCAACGCCAGCCAGCTCCGGGTCTACCGGGCCTTCGGGGTCAGCCGGATCCTGCTGGCCAACCAGTTCGTGGACCCGGCCGCGCTGGCCTGGCTGACCGAGCAGGTCAACAGCGACCCCGGCTTCGAGTTCCTCTGCTGGGCCGACACGGTCCGCGGCGTCGAGCTGATGACCGAGGGCCTGGCCGGCCTGACCCGCCCGATCGAGGTGCTGGTGGAGCTGGGCGCGCCCGGCGGCCGCACCGGCGCCAGGGACCGGGCCGCCGCGCGCGCGGTGGCCGAGGCGATCCACGCCAGCCCGGTGCTGCGGCTGGCCGGGGCCGGCGGCTACGAGGGCGCGGTGGCGCACGGCGACGTCGACACCGCCTCGGCCACCGTGCGCGGCTACCTACGCGATATGTGCGGACTGCTCGCCGAACTGCACTCGGACGGATTGTTCGCCGAGGCCGAGCGGGTGGTGCTGACCGCGGGCGGCAGCGCCTGGCCGGATCTGGTCGCCGAGGCGTTCACCGGGTTCGCGCCGACCTGGACCGGCCCGGAGCTGCTCGCGGTGCTGCGCAGCGGCGCGTACCTCACCCACGACGACGGCATCTACCGCGGCATCACCCCATTCGGCCCCGGTGCCAGGCTCGCCGGGACCACCGCGCTCAGGCCCGCGCTGCACGGCTGGGCCCAGGTCACCTCCAAGCCGGAGCCGCTGCTGGCCCTGCTCACTTCGGGCAAACGGGACTTTTCCTTCGACGAGGGTCTGCCCGAGCCGCAACTCCGCCGCCGAGGTCAGGAAAACACCGAGTTGACGGGTGCGACCATCACCAAGCTCAACGACCAGCACGCGTTCCTGGAACTCCGGGCGGAAGACCAGGTGCAGGTCGGTGACTGGGTACGGCTGGGTCTGTCCCACCCGTGCACGGTTTTCGACAAGTGGCAACTGCTGCCCGTGGTAGCGGCCGATGGCGAGACCGTAATCGACTTCGTGCGCACCTACTTCTGATCTGAGAGGACGGCTCCGCCATGGCCGAACTGGTCTACCGCGGCGCGTTACTGGTGGACGGCACCGGCGGGCACCCCCGCCTGGCCGACGTTTCCGTCGCCGAGGGCCGGATCGCCGAGATCGGCGATCCCGGCACCCTGGGCGGCCGCAAGGTCGTCGCCGCCGACGGCCTGGTGCTCACCCCCGGCTTCATCGACATGCACTCGCACTCCGACCTGCAGATCCTGGCCAAGCCCGACCACGAGGCCAAGGTCTGCCAGGGCGTCACCATGGAGGTCCTCGGCCAGGACGGGCTCTCCTACGCCCCCGTCGACGACGCGGTGCTCGGCCAGCTCCGCCAGCAGCTGGCCGGGTGGAACGACGACCCGGCCGGGTTCGACTGGAACTGGCGCAGCGTCGGGGAGTACCTGGACCGCCTGGACACCGGGATCGCGGTCAACGCGGCCTACCTGGTGCCGCAGGGCACGCTGCGGATGCTGTGCGTGGGCTGGGACGACCGCCCGGCCACCGCGGCCGAGCTGGACCGGATGAAGACGGTGCTGGCCGAGGGGCTCGCGCAGGGCGCGGTGGGCATGTCCTCCGGGCTCACCTACACCCCCGGCATGTACGCCGGCACCGAGGAACTCGTGGACCTGTGCGAGGTGGTCGGGCAGCACGGCGGCTACTACAGCCCGCACCACCGCAGCTACGGCGCGGGCGCGGTCGAGGCGTACGCGGAGATGATCGACGTCTCGGTCCGCTCCGGCTGCCCGCTGCACCTGGCGCACGCCACGATGAACTTCCCGGTCAACAAGGGCCGCGCTGGCGAGCTGCTCTCCATGGTGGACAACGCCATCGCGGACGGCTGCGACATCACCCTGGACACCTACCCCTACCTGCCCGGCGCGACCTACCTGTCCGCGCTGCTGCCCAGCTGGGCCACGGCGGGCGGGCTGGACGCCGCACTGGCCCGACTGTCCGATGTGGACACCCGGGAGCGGATCAGGGTGGAGCTGGAGGAGATCGGCTCCGACGGCTGTCACGGCGTGCCGGTGGACTGGTCCACCATCGAGATCAACGGCGTGCGCAAGCCGGACCTGCACGGCCACCTGGTCGGGCTCTCGGTGCGGGACAGCGCGGCCAAGGCCGGGATCGCCCCGTCCGAGCTGTACTTCGACACCCTGCTGGCCGAATCCCTCGGCACCTCCTGCCTGATGCACGTGGGGCACGAGGAGAACGTGCAGGAGATCATGCGGCACCCGGCGCACACCGTGGGCAGCGACGGCCTGCTGGTCGGCGACCGCCCGCACCCGCGCGCCTGGGGCACCTTCCCGCGCTACCTGGCCCGCTACGTCCGCGACCTCGGCGTGCTGGGGCTGGCCGACTGCGTATCGCACATGACCGGCCGGGCCGCCCGGCGGCTGCGGCTGACCGACCGCGGCCTGGTCCGTGAGGGCTACGCGGCGGACCTGGTGCTCTTCGACGCCGCGGCGGTGCGCGACACCGCCACCTTCGAGTCGCCGCGGACCCGCCCGGAGGGCATCCTGCATGTCGTGGTCAACGGGGTCCCGGTGATCGACGACGGCACGCACACCGGCGCTCTCGCCGGTCGTTCCGTGCGCAACACACCAACCGGCACCTGTTAGTTCCATCCGCCACTGGGGAGAACCCTTTGCTCACCTGGCTGCAAACGTCGACACCAGGACTGCTGCTGCTGTCCGCGGTCGGCATCGCCGTGCTGCTCACCATGATCATCAAGTTCAAGGTGGAGCCGTTCATCGCCCTGCTGATCGCGGGCGTGCTGGTCGCGCTCGCGGCCGGGGTGTCGATCGAGAGGCTGGTCGGCTCGGCGCAGGCCGCCAAGGAGTCGCTGATCGAGACCGGGTTCGGCGGCGTGCTCGGGCACGTCGCCGCGATCATCGGCCTGGGCACGCTGCTCGGCGCGATCCTGGAGGCATCCGGCGGGGCCGAGGTGCTCACCCGGAAGCTGCTCGGGCTCTTCGGCGAGAACCGCGCGCCGCTGGCCATGGGCCTGGCCGGGTTGATCTTCGGCATCCCGGTGTTCTTCGACATCGGCATCTTCGTGCTCGCCCCGCTGGTCTACGTGGCGGCCAAGCGCAGCGGCAAGTCCATCGTGCTCTACGCGATGCCGCTGCTGGCCGGTCTGTCCGTGATGCACGCCTTCCTGCCACCGCACCCCGGCCCGGTCGCACTGGCCGGACTGCTCAAGGTGGACCTGGGCTGGCTGATCATCATGGGTCTGGCCTGCGCGATCCCGGCCTGGCTGATCGGTGGCGTGATCTACTCCAGCTGGATCGGCAAGCGGATCAACATCCCGGTGGCCGAGGAGCTGGTGGCCGCGGGCGCGGCGTTCGCGGACAAGAACAAGGACCGCCGCGAACCCTCGCTCGCCCTGGTCTGCTTCATCATCGGCCTGCCACTGGTGCTGATCCTGGGCGCCACCTTCGGCAGCGTGCTGCTGCCCAAGGGCAACCAGGTGCTCAACGTGCTCACCTTCTTCGGCAACCCGGCGATCGCACTGACCATCGCGCTGCTGCTGGCGCTGTGGCTGCTGGGCACCAGGCGTGGCATGACCGGCAAGGAGATCGGTGACATGACCGGGGCCGCGCTGCGCCCGGTCGGCATGATCCTGCTGGTGATCGGCGCGGGCGGGTTCTTCGGCGCGGTGCTCTCGGCAACCGGCGTCGGCAAGGCCCTCGCGGGCACGCTCTCCGACGCGGGGCTGCCGTTCATCGTGCTGTCCTACGTGATCGCCTGCGGGCTGCGGATCGCCCAGGGCTCGGCCACGGTAGCCATCGTCACCACCGCCGGGATCGTGGCGCCGCTGCTCAAGGACGCCGGGTACTCCCAGCCGCAGCTCGCGCTGATCGGCGCGGCCATCGCGGCCGGGTCCATCATCGCCTCACACGTCAACGACGGCGGGTTCTGGATCGTCTCCAAGTACTTCGGCATCCCGACCAAGGAGACGCTGCAGACCTGGACCGTGCTGGAGACCATCCTGTCCCTGGTCGGCTTCGGGGTGGCCGCGATTCTGAGTGTGCTCATCGGTTGATCCCGGGTTAGGGTCACCCTCGGCAAGCACCATTTGACCTGGGGGAACCTGATCATGAACGTGCGTTTCAGCGCGTCCGCGTCCGCCGCCCTGCTCGCTCTGCTGCTCACTGGCTGTAGCGGGCAGGGCGCCGGCACGGGCGCCCCGACCTCCTCGGCCGGCACCTCGGCCGCGACCTCCTCGGCCGCCGCCCCTACTTCCGCGGTCGCCAAACCGGGTGAACCCTGGTTCGACGATGTGAAGGTGGCCGAGTCCGGCGGCAAGGTCTCCTCGGCCTGCCAGCTGCCGGTCGATTTCGAGGTCGGCAAGCTCTGGGTGGCCAAGACCGTGGCCGAGTCCACCTCCACCGTGATGGGCAAGCAGGGCGACTTCCTGGTGGCCTGCGAGGTCGACGCCAAGCCGGCCGGCAACCTCGGCTTCCTCCGGGTCTGGACCAGCAAGTCCACCCTGGACGCGAGCAAGGCCCTGGAGAACTTCATGACCGGGGAGAAGAAGGCCACCAAGCCGGAGATCCGCACCACCGCGGCGGGCCCGCTGGCCGCGGCCGAGGTCAGCTACAAGCTGCCCGACCCGATCAACGGCGGTGAGCGGTTCCAGCGCGCGCTGGCCGTGTCCACGCCCAAGGGCGCGGTGATCCTGCACCTCGGCGGCATCGACACCGACGAGCACAAGCAGATGCTGGCCGCCTACGTGCTGGCCAGGTCCTCGCTGACGGCGAAGGGCTGATCGGGAACCCGAAGGTCAGGGCACCCCAAAGTTTCCGATTCCGCTCTTCCGGTGGCCGCCGGGGGTGACGCTAGCGTGCTGCGTATGACCCCCGGGGCCGCCACCCTCCGCATCGCCGACCCGGACCGGCGGCCCAGGCAACTCGGTCCCCGGGTCATCACCGCGGTGGTACTGGCCAGCATCGCCGGGCTGATCGGCCTGATCGGCCCGGAAGCCCGGCACCTGACCGACCTGTCCACCCGGCCCGCGCTGGAGCTGCACTTCAGCCAGCTGGTGACCACGGTGGCCGGGGTGATCGGCATCGCCGCCGGGCTCTGCCTGATCCGGCGCTGGCCCTGGCTGCTGCTGGCCGGGGTGCTGGCCGGACTGCCGGCCGCGGTGGTGCGGATCTGGCCGACCCTGCTGCACGAGACCAGCTGGCCGGACCGGTACGCCGCCGACCAGGTCGGGCTGATCGACACCCTCACCGCCAGCGGCACCATGGGCGGCTCACTGCTGATCGCGGGCATCCTGGGCGCGGCCCAGCACCTGGCCCGCTCCGGCGCGCGGGCCCCGGCGGCCGCGGTGGTCTCGGCGATGATCGGCGCGGAGCTGTTCAGCCGGATCCTGTTCGGCCGCCCGGCCCCGGTGCCCGGCCCGCCGCCGCCGGACGGCGCGGTGGCGCTGCTGACCGCGCTCGGCCTGATCGGCGCGGTGCTCGCGGTGCTCGCGGTGACCACCGGGCGGCTCAGCGAGCCCGCCGAGTACCCGATGGACCGCCGGATGCTCAAACTCGGCCTCTACGCCAGCCCGCTTCCGTTGCTGCCCAAGCTGATCAGCGCGTTCTTCCCGGCAGGGCCGAAGTCCATGACCGAGGTCGGTGTGGCCGCCACCATCACCCTGGTGGCCACCATCGCGGTGGGCGTGGCCGCCGGGATCGGCGTGCTGGGCATCGCGATCCTGGTCACCGCGGCCTCGCTGGCCTCCAGCGCGCCACTGGTCGCGGCCTACTACGCGATGACCATGGCGGCCACCCCGATCCTGCCGATCGCGGCCACCGGACTGGTGCTGGGCATCGCGGCGGCCACCGTGCGCCGCAGGCTGTTCAGCGGCGCGGTGGTCTGCCTGACGCTGGCCACCGCCACCGTGCTCGCGCACGAACTGGCAGGCGGCAGCGTGCGTGCCCTGCTCACCGCGGCCGAACGGCTGCCGGCCGGGCTGATCATGATCCTGGTGATCGTCGCGGTGATCCTGGCCGCCGGTGCGGTGGCCCCGCTGCTGGCCGACCGGGGCGCGCTGCCGCTGGCGCTTGGCCCGCTGTTCACCGGGCTCGCGCTGGCCGGGCAGGAACTCATGTACTTCAGCGGGATGAACAGCTCCGGCTCCACCGTGCTCGGTTTCCTCTACGGCCCGCAGCCCATCGTGCTGGCGGGCGTGCTGATGGGCCTGGCCGGATTCCTGTTGCTGCACCGGGGAATCGTGGAGCAGCGCCGCGCGGGCTGAGCCGCCGGACGCGAAATGATCACATCGTGGTGTCGGACCGGGTCAGCACCCGTTCGGCCGAATCCAGCCCTCCGGTGAACCCTCGACCATGACTGCGCTGAAGCTGTTTCCGTTTGTCGAGACACGGAGGTCCCATGCGTCAACGGTCGGTCGTGACCCGCCTACTGGGTCTGGTTGTCACCGTCCTGCTGGCCCAGCTCCTCGTCCCCTCAACCGCGTCCGCCACTCCCGATCCGGTCTGTCAGCCCATCGACCAGAGCGTCACCGTGCTGCTCACCCAGCACCACATGCGCGGCACGCTGTGCACCCCGGCCGGCGCCACCAAGGTGCTGGTGATGGTGCCCGGCGGCACCTACAACCACGCCTACTGGGACTTCCCGTACCAGGAGGGCACCTACAACTTCCGCAAGGCGATGAACGCCGCCGGGTACGCCACCGCGGTGGTGGACCGGCTGGGCAGCGGGGACAGCTCGCGGCCGCCGAGCATCCTGGTCACCGCGCTGATGCAGGCCCAGGCCGTGCACAAGGTGATCCAGACGCTGCGCGGTTCCTTCGCCAAGGTCGTCCTCATCGGACACTCGATCGGCTCGGCGATCTCGGTGCTGGAGGCAGGCACGCACCGGGACGTGGACGGCGTGGTGCTCACCGGCATGACGCACCAGCCGAACCTGGTCAACCTGGCCACCGCGCTCACCGAGATCCACCCGGCCATGCTCGACCCGCAGCTCTCCGGCGGCGGCTACGACCCGACCTACCTGACCAGCAAACCCGGCAAGCGCGGCGTGCTCTTCCACGATCCCGGGGTGGTCGATCCCGGCATGCTGGCGGTGGACGAGCAGACCAAGGACGTGCTCAGCGCGCTGGAGACGGCCGACTCGCTCGGTGTCGGCATCATCCCGCCGTACTCGGCGCTGATCAACGCGCCGGTGCTGCTGGCCGTCGGCAGCTCGGACAAGCTGTTCTGCGGCACCGGCGCCACCAACTGCACCAGCGCGACCACCGTGCTCAACACGGAAAGCGCTTACTACACCCACGCCCCCAACGTCTCGGCCTACGTCGCGACCGGGGTGGGCCACGACCTCAACCTGCACCCTTCGGCGCCGCAGCTCCAGCAGGCGGTGCTGACCTGGTTGAGCACGCACGTCTGACCCGGTAACCCCGACGAAGCACGGCGGCCCGGCGCACCACCTGGCCGGGCCGCCGCTCCAATTCGGTGCCCAGCAACAGGGTCCGCCCGCTGCGCCGCCCGGTCACCGCGGACAACCCGGCCGCGCCCAGCCACGCGGCCAGCACCGGCACCAGCCACCCGGTCAGCACCGCCGGGTACACCACGCACAGCCCGGCGACCCCGGCCCCCGTGCCCAGCTCCACCCGGTGGAACCACAGCAGGCGGCGGAACGGGATCGGCGCCCCGTCCCGGTCCGGCTGCGGCCACCCGGTGTCCCGCCCGGCCAGCAACTCGACGATGAACCTGGTGTGCAGCAACACCAGCACCGGCCACACCAGCACCGAGGCCACCAGCTCGGTCAGCGCGCCCACCAGCAACCGCCCCGCGGGCCAGCTCCCCCGCCGCCGGGTCAGCAGCACGCCCAGCACCCCGAGCAACCGCATGGTCAGCCACACCGCGACAACACCGAGCACCAGCGCGCTGGTCCGCGGCGGCGCGGCGAACAGATGCGCGGCCACGAACAGCAGCCACAGCGGCGCGGCCAGGTACTGCAGCACCCCCCGCGCCAGATGCAACCGGCTGGTGAACGTCAGCCCAGCCCAGCCGATCACCCGCAGGTGCTGCAGATTTCCCTGGCACCACCGGCGATCCCGCCGCGCGTAGGCCACCATCGTCGGCGGCGCGGCCTCGTAGCTGCCACCCAGTTCCGGCGCCGACCACACCTCCCAGCCCGCCCGCCGCAACAGCGCCGCCTCCACGAAGTCGTGGCTGAGGATCTCGCCGCCGAACGGCGCCCCGCCCGGCAACTCCGGCAACCGGCAGTGCGCCCGGAACGGCGCGATCCGGATGATCGCGTTGTGCCCGTGGTAGTTCGCGTTCCCGCGCTGCCAGACCCGGTTGCCCCAGGCGGAGATCGGCCCGTACACCGCGGCCGCGAACTGCTGCAGCCGCGCGAACACCGTCCGCCCACCCACCGGCGTGCCCGGCACCTCGATCAGTCCGGCCGCGGGGTTGGCCTCCATCAGCCCGACCAGCTGCCGCAGGGTCGCCCCGGACATCACGCTGTCCGCGTCCAGCACCACCAGGTAGTCGTAGTCATCGCCCCACACCGCGCAGAACTCGTGCACGTTGGCCGCCTTGCGCCCAGGCCCACCCCGCACCCGGTACCGCACCCAGTCCCGAACCTGTTGCCAGGCCTGCCGTTCCGCCGCGAGCTGGGCGGGCTCCCGCGAGTTGCTGATCACGAAGAAGTCCGCGGCCAGCTCCCCCGCCGCCGATTCGGCCACCGCCCGCAGATTCCCGAACACCAGCCCCGGCTCCTCATCGCACACCGGGAACAACACCGCCGTCCGACTCCCCGGCCCCGGCCCACCCCGAGCGGGCGCGAGTGCTGAGGGCGGCCGCCCCCGCAGCAACGCGCAGAACCCCAGCACCCCGGTGACCACGAACAACGACACGTTCAGGCACAACACCAGGAACACCGAGGCCAGCCCCACCCGAAGTCCACTGTGGACACTCGGCCCGAGCTGCCACCAGAACACCCCGGTCCCCGCCAGCGCCAGCACCAGCGCCGCCGCGGGCACACTCCCCCTGGCCCGCGCCGCACGGCGGATCACCGGGACAGGACGCGAACGTGCCGGAGCGGCGGGCAGCCCAAGGATCATGACCACCATCGTCGGACGGCCGCCGACAGCCCGCGTCCCGGCGCGACCCGACTTCACCCGGCCCAGATCCAAACCACCAATGCGGGGGTGATTCCGGATCGCACAGCGTGCCGGTACCGCCCGAACAGGCCACCCGGCTCCCCCGGGCCGGGCCGATCGAGCAGACCGGCCCGGCGCTCAGTCCGTCAGCGCGCCCCGGCCTTGGCCTTCGTCTTGACGCCGTTCTTGGCCGCCGCGCCGTTCTTGGCGGCGGCGGTCTTGGTGCCCGCGGTCTTCGCCGCGTCCTTGCCGGTGGACTTCGCCGGGGCGGCGTCCTTGCCGCTGGACTTGGCCGGAGCCGCCGCCTTGGCGCCGTTGCTCTTGGCCTTGCCGTTGGTCGCGGCCCTCGGCTCGGCGCGGACCTCACCCGCCTGCTTGGCCAGCAGGGTGGCCAGGAACTGGCCGGTGTAGCTCTTGGGCACGTCGATGACGTCCTCCGGCGTACCGGTGGCCACCACCATGCCGCCGCCGGAACCACCCTCCGGACCCATGTCGATCAGCCAGTCCGAGGTCTTGATCACGTCGAGGTTGTGCTCGATCACGATCACCGTGTTGCCCTTGTCCACCAGGCCGTTGATCACCAGCAGCAGCTTGCGGATGTCCTCGAAGTGCAGACCGGTGGTCGGCTCGTCCAGGATGTAGACCGTCTTGCCGGTGGAGCGCTTCTGCAGCTCGCTGGCCAGCTTCACCCGCTGCGCCTCGCCACCGGAGAGGGTCGGCGCGGGCTGTCCCAGCCGCACGTATCCCAGCCCGACGTCGACCAGCGTGCGCAGGTGCCGGTAGATCGCGTTCACCGGCTCGAAGAAGCCCGCGGCCTCCTCGATCGGCATGTCCAGCACCTCGGCGATGGTCTTGCCCTTGTAGTGCACCTCCAGGGTCTCCCGGTTGTACCGGGCGCCCTTGCACACCTCGCACGGCACATACACGTCCGGCAGGAAGTTCATCTCGATCTTGATGGTGCCGTCGCCGGCGCACGCCTCGCAGCGGCCGCCCTTGACGTTGAAGGAGAACCGGCCCGGCTGGTAGCCGCGCACCTTCGCCTCGGTGGTGGCCGCGAACAGCTTGCGGACGTGGTCGAACACCCCGGTGTAGGTGGCCGCGTTGGAGCGCGGGGTGCGCCCGATCGGCGACTGGTCGACCCGCACCAGCTTGTCCACGTGCTCCAGCCCGGTGACCCGGGTGTGCCGCCCCGGCACCTGCCGCGCGCCGTTGAGCTTGTTCGCCAGCACGGTCGCCAGGATGTCGTTGACCAGCGTCGACTTGCCCGACCCCGACACCCCGGTGACCGAGACCAGGCAGCCAAGCGGGAAGTCCACGTCGATGCCGCGCAGGTTGTGCTCGCGCGCGCCGACCACGGTCAGCTGCCGCTGGCGGTCCACCGGCCGCCGCAGCGCGGGCATCGGGATCTCCCTGGCCCCGGACAGGTACTGCCCGGTGACCGAGCGCGGGTTGGTCAGCAGCTCCTCATACGGTCCGCTGTGCACCACCTGACCACCGTGTTCGCCCGCGCCGGGGCCGATGTCGACCACCCAGTCCGAGGTGCGGATGGTGTCCTCGTCGTGCTCGACCACGATCAGCGTGTTGCCCAGGTCGCGCAGCCTGGTCAGCGTCTCGATCAGCCGGTGGTTGTCCCGCTGGTGCAGGCCGATGGACGGCTCGTCCAGCACGTAGAGCACGCCGACCAGCCCGGACCCGATCTGGGTTGCCAGCCGGATGCGCTGCGCCTCACCGCCGGAGAGCGTGCCGGAGGCCCGGTCCAGCGAGAGGTAGTCCAGGCCGACGTCGAGCAGGAAGCCGAGCCGGGCCTGCACCTCCTTGAGCACCGCGGCGGCGATCATCTTCTGCCGCCGGTCCAGCTGCAGCCCGTTGAGGAAGTCGGCGCAGTCGCGCACGCTCATCGCGCAGACGTCCGCGATGGACTTGTCGCCCTGGCTGCGGTGGCCGAGGGTGACCGCGAGGATCTCCGGCTTGAGGCGGGTGCCGCGGCAGGCCGGGCACGGCACCTCCCGCATGTAGCCCTCGTACTTCTCCCGCATGTAGTCGGACTCGGTCTGCTCCTGCCGCCGTTCCAGGAACGGGATCACGCCCTCGAAGTTGGCGTAGTAGGAGCGCTCGCGGCCGTACTTGTTGCGGTAGCGGACGTGCACCTGCTTGTCGACGCCGTGCAGCACCGCCTTCTGCGCGGCCGAGGACAGCCGCTTCCACGGCGCGTCGATCCGGAAGCCGATGGTCTCGGCCAGCGATTCCAGCAGCCGCCCGTAGTACTCGGCGGCCTGCCCGCTGGCCCACGGCGCCACCGCGCCCTCGGCCAGGGACAGCTCGTCGTCGGGCACGACCAGCTCCGGGTCGACCTCCTTGCGCACGCCGATGCCGGTGCAGTCCGGGCAGGCGCCGTAGGGCGAGTTGAACGAGAACGACCGCGGCTCCAGGTCGTCCACGGCCAGCGGGTGCGCGTTCGGACAGGCCAGGTGCTCGGAGAAGCGGCGCTCGCGGTGCGGGTCGTCCTCCGGCTTGTCCACGAACTCCAGCACGACCAGCCCGTCGGCCAGCCGCAGCGCGGTCTCCACCGAGTCGGTGAGCCGCTGCTTGGCGTTGGACTTCACCGCGAGCCGGTCGATGACCACCGCGATGTCGTGCTTCTCCTGCTTCTTCAGCTTCGGCGGCTCGGTCAGCGAGTGCACCGTGCCGTCCACCCTGGCCCGCGAGTAGCCCTGGGACTGGAGCTGCTCGAACAGGTCGACGAACTCGCCCTTGCGACCACGCACGATCGGCGCCAGCACCTGGAACCGCTCGCCCTCGCCCATGGCCAGCACCTGGTCCACGATCTGCTGCGGGCTCTGCTTGCTGATCAGCTCGCCACAGACCGGGCAGTGCGGCTTGCCCGCGCGCGCGTAGAGCAGCCGCAGGTAGTCGTAGACCTCGGTGATGGTGCCGACGGTGGAGCGCGGGTTGCGGCTGGTGGACTTCTGGTCGATGGACACCGCTGGCGAGAGGCCCTCGATGAAGTCGACGTCCGGCTTGTCCATCTGTCCGAGGAACTGCCGGGCATAGGCCGAGAGCGACTCGACGTACCGGCGCTGGCCCTCGGCGAAGATCGTGTCGAAGGCCAGGCTCGACTTACCGGAGCCCGAGAGCCCGGTGAACACGATCATGCTGTCGCGCGGCAGGTCGATATCGACTCCGCGGAGGTTGTGCTCGCGTGCGCCACGAACGACGAGACGGTCGGCCACTGAGGTGGAGTCCCTTCACAAGGGTCTTGCGGTCTGGGGCAGGGCTGGAGCCACCATGCTAGGACGACCCACCGACATCCGTTCGCCCAGGTGTTCGACTGGCCGGACCGGTGAGATCTCCCCAGACAACTGACGTGTCGTCCGCAGTCCTGCCATCACCCAGTCGGGTAGTCGCTGGTGAGCCCCTCGCTCGCGGCGAGGAACCAGTGGTTCAGCAAGGCGGCCACGGTGACTGAAAACGTTATCTCCGCACTGGCACCGCCATCCACGGTACCCGACACCCCGTCTCACGGACCGAGAGCAATTCACCGGCGTCCTCCCCTGGCCGAGCTGGCCACGCCACGGCCCAGGTGCACGACGTTCTACGGCATGGGAACCATCGACCGGTCCGGCCGGATCGCCAACCGCGCGGTCGTGGCGGCCCTCGGCTGGCGGCCAGGCGACCGGCTGGAGTTCCTGGTCGCCGGAGGAGTGATCGTGGCCAGGCCAAGCCGGGGCGGGCTGGTCGAGATGTGGCAGAAGCCGTATGTCGCCATCCCGGCCCCGATCCGGCACCGCTGCGACCTGCGTAGCGGTGACCGGGTGCTGGTGGTGGCGCATCCGGAGCGCCGGAATCTCGTCGTCTACAACCTCGCGGTCCTCGACCAGGTGCTGCATGAGCACCACACCTCCCTGCTGGGCGGTGACGAGCAGTGACGAACCAGCCCAACGAGCCGGCCACCGATGCCCAGATCGAGGCAGCTCGCGTAGTGCTCGACAGCATGGGACTCAAACCAGAGGACCTCGTGGAGCCCCCTCGGGTTCGACCTGCCGTTCCGACGTTCGCGGAGTACATCCCCGTCGTCTCGGATGCGGTTGCCGACGGCGCCCGCAAGGCATACGGGCCGTACTGGAAGCGCATCGAGAAGTCCTGGGGCGAGCGTCGAATGGACGAGCTGTCACCCTCGGATATTCGAGCCAAGATGGAGGAGATCCGCCGGAACGTCGTCATCCGGCGGAGCGCCCGAGGCGGATACAGCGCGGCAGGGCATTTCGTCTCCGCAGTGCGGTGTTTGTACCGGCACCTCGTTGACGACAAGTTGATGAGCAGAGACGACAATCCGACGCTCAAGATCAAGAAACCGGCTGCGCCGCCGAGCCGACGACATGGCCTCCAGGACTCCCGCCTCGCCGAGATCAACTCCGTGGCGACCACCACCGGAAATGACCCAGCTCTGGACGGGCTGTTGCTGCGGTTCCACGTCGAGACCGCCTGCCGCCGTGGCGGAGCCCTCGCGCTGCGAGCGTGCGACCTGGATCCGGACCAGTGCCTCGTGCAGCTGCACGAGAAGGGGCAAAAAGACAGATGGCAACCGGTCTCGCCAACCATGATGGCGCACCTCCAGGCTCATTTCCTGCACCGGTGCGGCGGGGATCCAGCTGAGCAGTTGTTCCGATTCGCGGATGGCCGACCGATGGCCGCCAGCCGCTATGACCATCTGTGGAAACGCGTGGGCAAGCACCTCTCCTGGGTTCGCGCCCAGATGGTTACCGCCCACTGGCTCAGGCACACGACCTTGACGTGGGTGGAGCGCAACTTCGGTTATGCCGTCGCCCGCGCTTTCGCCGGACATGCGGAGAATAACGACGCGGGTGCGACCAGTACCTACGTGCGCGCGTCCATCCATGAGGTCGCCGCTGCGCTGGCCGCGTTGACGGGTGAACCACACCCTCTCGCCAAGACCTGAGCAGAGGTCGGTGGCCGCGCATCCGCGTGTGCGGCCACCGACCTTCATCACTGGCGTTGCCAGAACGACACGAGCGCCACGTCGAGTACCGCGCTGGTCAGCACCAGCAACACCTCGTGCGCAGGCGCCGCGGCCAGCAGGACGCGATCGCCGACCCGGATCCCCACTCGAATTCGGACGGGCGCCGGTATGGCGACGTACGGGCCGGAAACCACCGTCGTCTGACCCAAGGGCTCGGCACGGAGGACGAGGACGTTCGCCACGACGCGCAGCTGCAACCTGTCCCCCTGCTGCCAGGACAACGAGCGGACAACCGTTCGCTCTGCCACTCGGCCGGATGCGTCCACCGTCCCCATCCCGTAGCGCATCGAGGTGTCGCCGGGCAGCGCGGACAGCTCAGGGAACGGCATCGGGGACATCGGCTGGAGTTCTGGCATCCGAGGCACGAGTGAGGCGACGATCCGGTCAGCCGTCGAACCCACCTCGCGAGGGGTGTTCCGCAAGGCGCACACGCTGCCTGCTCAACTCGTCGGCCGGTAGAAGCCGAGGAACTTCATCTTCAGGTTTGTGGTCCGGACGCGGCTGATCTGCACTGGGCTGCCCGCTTCCACCATCAAGCCGTTCCCGACGTACATGGCCACGTGTCCGGCCCACACGACCAGGTCGCCGGGCTTGAGATCTCCGGCCTGGACACGGGCGCCGACTGTCTGCGCGCGGGATACCCGAGGTAGATGGACGCCCGCCTGCCGGTAGGCCCAGCTGGTCAGGCCGGAGCAGTCGAAGCCGCGGCCGGGTTGCTGGCCTCCCCAGACGTAGCGGACGCCGAGCTGGCTCAGCGCCGAGCGCACCGCGCTCGCGGCCTTGGCGTTGGGGGCCTGCACGGTCCCGCGGCCACCGGGGAGTTGAACGGTGACTCCGGCGGCCTGTCCGGCGGGAGCCACGGCGGGCGCAGGTCGCGTCGGCGCGGTTGACGGTGACGTGTGCGCTGTCGGGACGGGTTGGCTGGCCAAGGATTCCGCCAGTGCTTGGAGGCGTTGGTCGAGGCTGGCGAGTCGCTCGGTGTTGGCTGTGTTGGCGGTGGTCGCCGTGGTGAGGGCCCTTGCCGGGCCACTGAACTCGGCGGTGGCCGGGCCGGCGGGCTGCGCGCCCTCGGCGGTTCGCAGGGCCTGGTCGGCCGTGGCCTGGAGCTGATGTGCCTGGTTCAACCGCGCTGCCGCCACCGCGGTGGCGCGCACTGCCGCTGCTGGGTCCTGGGCGGCGCGTTGTGTTTGGGCGTTGTCGAGGTGACTGCTTGCGCTGTCGAGGGCCTGCCGGGTTGAGGTGACCGCGTCGGCGGCGACCTGGGCCGCGGTTGCGGCCAGGTCGGCCGTTTCGCTCTGGCGTAGCCGCGCGACCTTGTCCAGCAGGGCTGGAACTTCGGCTCGTGCCATGGTCAGGGCCTGCTCCAGGTGTTGCATCCGGTCGAGGAGGGATTTGGCAGTCCGCCCCGGTTGGGCGTCGCTAGTGGACTGCGCGGCTTCGACAGCCTTGCGGGCGGCGGTGATGGTCGCGGGGGCTTCGTCGAGGCTGGTTCGGGCCTGGGTAAGGAGTCCTTCGACCTGCAGCGCGGGTTTGCGGTCTCGCAGTCCGGTCGCCACGCCGGTCAGTAGCTCGCGGATGCCGCGGACGGTGTCCTCGGCGGTGGCCACGGCCCGGGTGGCTGCGGTGTCGGCGGCACGGGCATCTGCGACGCGTTGGGTCTGGTGGGCATCGTCAACGGCCTTGCGGTGGCGGTCCCAGGCTGTGCTCGCGCGAGCGGCCAATGTGGTGGCGGTCTGCCTCGCAGCGGTGGCTCGTTGGCTGAGTTCGATGTCGCCGAGCTGTTCGACGGCCGGGAGCAACTCGTCCAGCATGGCCGCGGCGGACGTGGCCTTGTCCTTGGCCTCCGTGATCGCCGGCAGGGCTTTCTCCAGGGCTGTCGCGCTGTTCCGGGTCGTCGGCGTGACCGTCTTTTCGGCGGCTTCGACCGAGCGCGCCAGGGTACGCAGCAACTCCTCGCCTTGGTCGAGTTTGGTGACGACGGGGTTCAGGGTGGCGGATGAGTTGGCCACCCCGGATGTGGTCTCCGGCGGCGAGGCGGCGGGCGATTCCGGTGCTGGTGCTTGGGGTTGTTCCTGGACGGCGGCGAGCATGGGGGCGGCTGCGGCCAGGGCGCCGATGCTGCCGATGACGGCCAGTCCCACTCGGGTGCGGCGGGCAGTGTCGGTGTCGCCGCGCAGCAGCCGCCGGGCGTGCGCGACTGCTTGTCGACCGCGTTGCAGGTCGTCGTCGGCGAGCGGCGCGGTCTGTTCTTCGTCCGATGTGGACGGTGCGTAGAAGTCGCGTCGCATCGCGGCCTCCTCCCGATGTTTCTGTGTGCTGGAGCAGGTAACGCAGGCGCGACGTCGGTTGCGTTACCTGGAAGGGCGTTCCCGATGTCTGGCTGGAAAGGAACGCCTTCTGATGAAGCACATCGCGATTTTGTTCATGATCAGCACGCTGGCCATGGTCGCCGGATTGACCGGGATCGCGGCGGCCGCGCCGATGACGACCAATCAGGTCATCGTCTGCGAGTTCGCGGTCTGGCGTGGCGGTACGTACAAGTACGCCGACCAGCAGTTCATCCCTAACGTCGCAAGCAGGATCGGCTACCTCTACAGCGGCACCATCGTGTGGGCCGACCAGCACGCCTTCCCTCACCGGGATTCCGGTGACATGGTCCGCGAGCTGACCGGCTCGGGCGGCGGCTGGGTGTGGGCCAAGCACCTGGTCCGCACCGGCAGGAAATGCCTGCCGTTGTAGCGTCGTGCGGTTCGGGAGGGAGGCGTCCTATCCGGGCGCCTCCCTCTGCCTTGCCCCTCGGAAACGCAGGAATCCGGTCTCCGCTCTATTGACGCCTGGCTTGGTCAGCGGCGCGGGTACGACATCCGGCGCAACAACACCTCCATCGGTCCGCGCGCTCCGGTGCGGCGCATCCATTCGGCCAGCAGCACCGAGACGACGAAGACCGCCGCGGCGATGCCATAGCTACCGGCCAAACTCACCTGGTCGCGCAAGTTCAGAGTGAACGGGTAGAACAGCAGCAGCCAGACCGCGGACTGGAACAGGTAGAAGGTCAGTGACCGTTGGCCCAACGCGGCCAGCGCCATGGTGAGCCGTCCGGGCCGGTCCCCGATCCGGGCACTTGCCAGGCCGATGGCGGCGGCCAGGCCGATACCGCCGGCGTACCCGGTCAGGTCGTGCGCGATGGCGACGGTCCAGTGCACGCCGATGTCCGTGCTGTTCCACACCCCGGCGGCCAGCAGGGCGGCGGGCAGCCTTCCGATCAGGGCCAGGGCGAGCAGGCCGAGGGTGGCACGGCGCAGCGTCGACCGGTGCTGGGCCGGGTGGTCCAGGAACCGGCGGCGGGCAGCCCAGATTCCCAGCAGCATTCCGGGCAGCACCATGACGATGCCGATGACCGCCTGGGCCGGCTTGGTCACGTTGGCGAGCACGTGCGCGCCGTAACTGGGCTCCATGAACGGCGCGAAGGTGACCGGTGTCCCGGCCGCCGCGCCGAGCTGGGCGGTCACGCTCTGCCAGGCCAGCAGCAGCGTCGCGGGCACCAGGGACAGGGCGGCGGTCCAGCCGAGTGTCTTGTCGCTGGCGCGGACTAGCGGGGTACACAGCAGCAGGGTGAGGCCGTAGATGGCCACGATGTCGATGGGCACCAGCAGGATGGTGTGGGCGAACCCGATGACGACGAGCCAGAGCCCGCGCCGTCGCAGCAGGGCGCGCAAGCTCGGCCAGTCGCCGCCACGGGCTTTATGCCGGTGGGTGAGCTGCCCCATGCCGTAGCCGAACAGGACCACGAACATGGCGCGGGCCTGGTTGTCGGCGATCAGCGACTTGACGAACAGCACGACGTCGTCGAGTTGCGGCATGCCGGATCGCCAGGAGCTGAGGAACCCGGGCGCGTGGGCCAGGGCGATGAGCAAGAGCATCAGGCCGCGCGCGAGGTCCGGCGCCAGGGAACGGCCGCCGGTGACCGCTGCGGCTCCCCGCGAGCCCGGATCGGCGGAGGTCGGCAGGCGGCCGGAGCCGGCCGGGACAGGGTCGGTGGTCATGTCAGGTGTCGTCCTATTCGGGAGGCAGCTGTCTTGTCCTTCACGATGTGGCGAAAGCTACGTAGCGTTTACCAAGTCGTCAACGACGATGATGACCCTATGGACGCGTATGAACTGCTCAGATGGGCGCAGTTCTTGCGTTGGCGCTGTCGCTAAATGCAACGCTGTGGTTCAGGTAGTGTTGCGATGGGACTAGTGCCGGACACCCGCGAGTGGTTGGAGAAGGAGCGTTGATGCCCGCAGGCAGGTTGACCTCGCAGGACCGGCAGCACATCGCCGCGGGACTGGCCGCCGGACGCGGGTACGCCGACATCGCCCGGAGTTTGGGACGGCCCACGTCCACGGTCACCCGCGAGGTGGCCCGCAATGGCGGGGTCGCCGGCTACCGGGCCGGGGATGCGCAGCGGGCCTCCGTCCGGCGTGCGCGCCGGCGTAAGAGCGCCCCGGCGCGGTCGGCGCCTACAGCTGCGGACCAGTACGGGCGCGCCCCGGAGGCAGTGGCCGCCGCCTTCGCCGAACTCACCGCCATGCTGACCCAGACCGGCCTGCCGCAGATGGCGGCCAGCGTGTTCGCCTGCCTGTACGCCACGGACTCCGGCAGCCTCACCGCCGCCGAACTGGTGCGGCGGCTGCGGGTCAGTCCGGCTTCGGTCTCCAAGGCGGTCGGCTACCTGGAGGCGCAGGAACTCATCCGGCGAGAGCGTGACACCTCGGGGCGGCGGGAGCGCTACGTCCTGGGGGGCGACCTGTGGTACCGGTCGCTGCTGGCCAGCGCCCAGCGCAACACCCTGCTGGCCGAGGGTGCCCGCCGCACCGCCACAATTCTGGGTTCTGACACCCCGGCCGGCGCCCGGCTGGCCGACGCGTCCGAGTTCCTTGACCGCGTGGGCCAGGAGATCCTCCAGGCCGTCCAGAGCTGGTGGCAGGCCCGCCCGTCAACCACCGCCAACGACTCTCAACCAGGCGAAACGTCAACCCGTGAGCAACGCACGGCAGGTTCGCACTGAAATTGACCGCGCCCGCGTCGCCGGTGCTGTTGGAGGCGGACGGGGACCACGTGGCGGCACTTTCGGTTCCCCCTCGCCGCCGCGCCGTGGTCTTGGGCGCATGCCGTCGCCGATCGTGGTCTGCTCCGAGCCGAGCAAGAGCGGACGCACCCAGGCTCATCTAGGTCCGGCGGGTGGCGTCGGCGCCGCGCAACAAACGTCGCGCTGTTCGGGAGGCAGGTACCCGGTCAAGGTGCCTCCCGCGCTCGTTTGGGCAGTTTTGCCAGCGGCTGGTCGTGCAGAAGTGCACGGAGGAGGTCTCGCCGGGTGCGGAGGCGGAGTTCCCGGTAGCTGATGATGGCGAGGCGCCGGAACTCCTCGGCCGGGTCGGTGCGGGACCAGACCGCGGTGTGGCTGGCGTCCTGGTGTGCCAGCAGCACCTGGAGGTGTTCCGCCCACGCCTGATCGACAACAGCCAGCAGGCGAACTCGGATCTCCTCGTCCCTTTGGCGGGTCAGGGCATCGGCGATCCGATCCTGCACTGCCACCGTAATCCCGTCCGGGCCGGAGTAGGTGACCGCTGGCCACGGCCGCGGATCCAGCAGGCGGAGCGTGTCGGGCGACCATTCGCTGCCCCTGAAGGCAAGCGCGGCCAACACCTCGCGGAGATCGCCGGTAAGGATCTCGTTCCTGCTTCGCGTCACCACCTTGTCCTGGTGGCCGATCACCTCGTCGTAGCGCCGTGTCTGCCGCCGTTCGGCGAACCGGCGCCAGTCCGCGACGGCCTGCGCTCGATGGACAAGTCGATCGACTGGCCACCCGACAAGCGGTGTACCGGGGTGCGGCGGGGACGCATCGACCAGTCGGCGTAGCTCGCTCGGGGCGTTGTCCAACAGGAGGTCATCCTCGGCCGAGAGCAGGAACCGCGTTGCGCCGGGATCTCCTTGTCTGCCAGCCCGTCCGGCGAGTTGCCGGTCAGTTCGCCGGGACGTCGACCTCCCAGCGGAGAGGACCAGGAGCCCGCCGAGCCCGCGGATCCGCTGTGCCATGGCACCAACCGGTCCGCCAAGGCGGATATCGGTGCCGCGGCCAGCCAACGCGGTGGCCACGGTGACCGCGCCCAGCTCTCCGGCTCCGGCCACGATCGCGGCTTCGACGTCATCATGCTCCGCGGTCAGCACTTGGTGGCAGATGCCGACCTTGGTCAGTCGAGTGGACAACGACCGCACAACGGCGATGCTGGGTGCGCTGATGAGCACCGATCGTCCCTGGCTGTGTGCGGAAGCAGCCTGGTCGATCAGGGCGATGTCGCGTTTGGCGGCGGTCAGGTAGAGCTGGTCGGGCAGGTCTTCGCGCCGCAGGGGCCGGTGCGCCGGAATGCGGACGACGGGAAGCCGGTAGGTGTCGTGGAGTTCAGCGGCCTCGGTGATCACCGTGCCGCTCACCCCGCCAAGGGCGCGGTATTGCCGTAGGAACCGCTGCACGCTGATCGATGCCTGCGGGACCGGATCGGCGTGCACCGGAACGTTCTCCTTCGCCTCCAACGCCTGGTGCAGCCCATCGGACAGGCGACGCCCAGGAAGAGACCGTCCAGTGTGGACATCCAGGAGCACCACCTGGCCTTGGTCGACCAGGTAGTCGCGGCCGGCCTCGTAGAGCAGGTGCGCGGCGAGGGCGTTCTGCGCCGAGGTCAGAAAACTCGGAGAGCACCAGGCATCGGGTGTGGCGGCGCACAGGTGGCGGAGGCGCTGCCAGCCGTGGTCGGTGTAGCCGACCGTGCCCGCTGCCAGGTTGCCGCGGTAGTCGAGTACGGGTGCGAGTTGCGGGACAGCGGCGGCCAGCGCACTGACCCGTGGCGAGGTTGGGGACCCCGTCGAGGTCGTGAGGACCAGTGGGGTGTTGGCCTCGTCGACCAGCACCGCGTCCGCCTCGTCCAGGATCGCCACGGGCGCCCCGCGGCGGACACGGTCAGCGGGGTCGGTGACCAGGTTGTCCCGGAGGTGGTCGAAGCCGAACTCGGTGACGGTCCCGTAGGTGACGTCGGCGGCGTAGGCGAGGCGGCGCTGTTCCCGGTCGGCGGTCTCCGGCAAGGCGTGGACGGTCAGCCCGAGCAAGCGATACGCGGGTGCGAGTGCGGCTGCATCCCGGGTGGCGAGGTAGGGGTTGGCGGTCATGACGTGTACGCCGTTGCCGGGCAGGGCGTGGAAAACCGCGGCGAGGAACAGCGTGATGGTCTTGCCCTCGCCGGTGGCGATCTCGGCGATCCGGTTGTGGGCGACCGCTGCCGCGCCGAGTAGTTGCATGGGTCGGTGTGCCATCCCCAGGGCACGTCGAGCGGCTTCCCTGCCGACAGCGAAGGTGTGCGCCATCAGGTACCGGGGTGGCGACCGCCGGCCTGCCAACGCGCGCAGCCGTTGATAACGCGCGGTCAGCTCGGCGTCAGTACAGCCATGGTACCGGCGTTGGAGGGCGGTGCAATCGCGCACGATCGCACGGAATCGCCCGGGAACCCGACTCTCCACCGCCATGAGCATCCGTTGCAGCACAACCAGGTTAGTCGGGCGGCGCCTGGTCAGCGTGGCAGCGGGCGTTACCTGGTCTGCCGAGAAGTGCTCGGCCGACCGGACGTGTTGGCCTCGGGGAAGGGATTGAAGATGTCTCCAGAACTTCGCGACGTCATCGTCGCCGCAGGCTTCATCGTCGGATTCGTCGTGCTGGGCCTGATCGCTTGGTGGACGGTGCGGTTCCGGCCCGGCGGACCCGCGGCCGGGGTCTACTCCGGCCGGGGACTGCTTGCTCACGCCACCGAGTTCCGGTTCCCTTTGTGGCCCAACGATTCAGCTGAGGATCGGCCGGATCTGGCGGTCCTGGTCGTCCACTGCGGGGATGACGACATCGACGGGCTGTGCTGGGCGGTCCGGTATGACGACGCCTCCTTCGACCGGGTCGGGCATGGGTTGTGGGAGAAGGCGGTGCCGAAGTGGACTCCGGAGCTGGATCGCAGGTTCCGATTCAGCCGTGGCGAGGCGATTCAGATCGCCACGACCGTGGTCGCCCCGCTCGTCCGGGGGTATTGGGAGGACCGGCTTGCTTCGGCGGCTTCCGAGGATGCCGCAGACCTCGCCTGAAGGCGTGTCGGTTCAGGACTGGGGATTTGCTACCCCGCTGGTCTCAGTCGTGAGGTCGGCGCAGCGGTCGCAGTCCGGACAACGTAGTTGCCGGAGAACGAAGCGTGGTTGCCTTGCCCGTTCGTGGCCCCGCCATCCGCAGTGTCCGCACAGGTACCGGCTGACCGGCGTCGGCTGGTTCGACCGGTCCTCCGTCCGGGGCTGCGGCAGGCCGGTCGGCAGCGGCATGGTCAACAACCTGGGTAGCGGGCTCGGTGGCGGCGAGTCCGCTGGAAGCGGGCCCAGGTACCGCTGGAAGGTCACCAGCTCCAGCTGTTCGATGTCCTCAGTGGACAGTCGGCCGAGGATGTGGTGCAGGCGGCCGGCGGTGAAGCTGAGCTGGCAGCGGATCTCCATGAGCACCTCGTGGACCATCGCGGCGGGCAGACCGAGGTGGGCCGCGATGGTGTCCTCGGAGCGCTGGGATTCGCTGAGGGACTCGTGCGGCGGAAGTCCGGCGTGCCGGGCAAGGATCTCGGTCTGCTGCTCGCCGAGCTGGAGGATCTGCACGGCGGCGCGCCAACCGACCGCGGCCAATTGCCGCTGTTCGCCCAGCTTGTCGATCACCTCGGTCTCGACGTCGTTCGGCTGCGAGTCGGCGCGGTCGTGGGTGGCGGGCACCATCGGATCGATTTCGGCGGAGAGGTCCTCCGGCAAACCCGGGTTCAAGCCGGCGCCGGTGCGGCACCGGCGTGGCCTGGTCGCGCGCTCGTCGTCGAGGTCCGCCTGAGTGAAACCCGAGTCCGGGTGAGCGAGGAGTTCGCCGTGGGTTGGTTCCCGGTTGAGCTGGCTGGCGAGGGTGGCCCGGACCGCGGCCAGGCGCACGAACTTCCGATGGGTCCGGGTGGGCACGCTGACCTGGTACATCACCGGTGCGGCGTTGCGGTGAGCGTGTTCTTCGATCCAGCGCCGCAGATAGTACGGACCGGAGCAGCGGGCCGGGTCGTAAGCCCAGATGCCCTGAGTCACGGCCAGGCGTGCGACGTTGAGCATGTCGCCGGTGTCCAGCACCGCGGTACGGCTGGCCGTCCGGTGCATGAGCTGCCGGACAACGCGTTGGACGAGCGGTTCGGCCAGGCGCACCAGGTGGGTGGTGGCGACCTCGCCGATGCTGCGCCGCAGTTCGAGTTCGGCGCGTTGGGCGGGATCGTCGGCGCTGTGCCGCGCGGCGTCCCAGTTGAGTCCCTTGGCGTGCTTGGACAAGGTGATGAACTCCGGCGGCGTGCTGCGCCCAGCTATCCAGTCCTGGCAATGGGCGGCGATGTGCAGGACGAGGTGAGCGCGGTGGCCATCGGCGGCGATCGGTGCCAGGGCGGTGAGGGCGTCGATGTCCAGGCTGGTGTGCGCGGCGCAGAGCTGCCTGATGTGGTTAAGGCTCGGCCGGCTGACCATGGCGGTCACGTCTTCCGTCCGGCTGTCTGCGCGGTGAGGACGAAGCGGGACAAGAACTTGCGGCGGACCCGGATCTCGGTGCGGGGTGTGCCGTCACGATGCAGGGTGGGCAGCAGGTCGGCGACGTCCGGGGTGGCCGGAGTGACGCAACCCGGTCCGGCGACCGCTTCCAGAAGGAGGTGGATCCTGGCGGCCCAGGCGGGGTTGTCGAGCGGACGTTGCCCGCCCTGGCCAGTTGTGGCGGCATGTGCCGAGTTGTCGCTGATGTCGGGCAGATGGGCAAGCTCGACGAGGTCGCTGCCGTGCTGGTCGATGAACTCGACCGGGGTGGGACTGGCGCGGACCCGGTTCCAGACCAGGCCGGTGTGGCGAGCTGGGAAGTCATGGCCGGTGGGTCCGCACAGTGTGGTGGAGAGGTGTTCAAGGCCGTTGACGGTGTTGCGGGCGGGGTCGGCGACGATCAGGACCTGGCTGGCGGACTCGATCATGGTGTGCTCCGGACCGTCGAGGTCCCAGCGGAGGCGGCCGGCGTCGATGACGACGAGGTCGTAGTGCCCGGCGAGGAGGTCGACGGTCGCCGCTACCGCGGCCGGCGGGACGAATCGGGACTCCAGCGGCGTGGTGCAGCCGGGCAGGAGGTCGATTCGCCATGCGGGCAGCGGAGTGACGTGGCGGTTGATCACGCCCAGGGTGATGTGGCGTTCGAGCAGCAGCGGCTGGGTGGTGTTCGGCGTGGCGCCGGTCATGCTGGCCAACGCAGGGGTGCTCAGGTCCAGGTCGAGCAGGCAGACCCGCTTGCTCCTGGTGGTCTGGGCGCCGAGGTAGGCGGCCAGGGAGAGCGCGACGGTGGAACCGCCTGCGCCGCCCCGGGTGGTGGCCACGACGAGGACATGTGGCTCGGTGACGCGTTTCGGAGCCGGGTGACTGTCTGGTTGCAGGTGTGCGAGCGCGGTGCCCACGCTCTCGAAGAGGCCGGCGGGTTCGGTGTCCGGCTGGCCCCAGGTGTGGACAAGCACACGCTCCTGGTGCGCAGGCGAGGCGCGCTTGTCCGCGGAACCGGTGTCCACCAGGACCACCGCGACTTCCTCGGCTGGCTGAGCCGACATCAGCTCGATCCAGGTGGCCACGTCAGCCAGTGGCCCGGCGGTGTCGGTGATGACGAAGACGAGTGGCCTGCCGCCGCGAATGAGCGGGTCGGCGCCGTCGGTCATGAGCCGAAGCTGGTCGATGTTCTCGGCTACCGGTTCGAGATAGCAGCTCAGCGGTGATTGCTGTAATCCGACCACAACCATTTCACTCGGCAGTCCGCAGACAACGAGGCGGGCGTTGCTCATGACGCACCCCCGCCAGGACAAAATTGCAAATAGAGGTGCTGACTTGCGTAACACATACAGAAACTATGTCGAATTTTCTGGCGTTGCGACAGGGGTTGTAAGGTTGTACAACGAATACAACCCCCATTGGAGCTACCGTAAGCTGGCAGTCAGGTCGGCGATCCGCGTGCACGATGCACTGGTCAAGGAGTCCTGACTGGTCGCAGTGGGTGGCCGGACAGGCAGGACGTGGCCGCCTGCCGGCGCGGCAAGATCGGCACCCAGGACAGTCTTCGACTACGGGAGAATCGCCAAAATCTCGGCAGCCTTGAGTCGATCGATATCCTCAAATATCTCCAGCGCGGAACGCCAGTATTTGTGGGCGCCAGACACATCGCTGCCACTCAGTATCAGCAGGTTGCCTTTCTCCTGCAGATCCGCCGCCTCGCTCCAGCGGTCGCCGCATTCACGGTGGGCGGCGAGAGCTTCCGCGCAGTAGGCGTACGCCAGGTCGAACTCCCGGCGTGCGCCGGCGGTGCGAGCCAGGCGAATGAGGGTGTCCCCCTGTGACTTGCGGTCGTGGATCACCTGGAACAGCTCCAGCGCCTGACCGCCGTAGTACAGGGCGCGGTCCAGATCGCCCAGCCCGCGGTAGGCGTCGCCCAGGGCGGCGAACACGGTTGCTTCGCCGTAGAGGTAGCCGCTGGTGCCGAAGTAGCCGACTACCTTGTCGAGAGCGTTGACGGCTTCCCCGTACTGCTTGCGGTCCATGGCGAGGAAGCCCATACCCGCCAACGCCCAGCAGTGCCCCAGCGCCGCGGGTTCGTGGCAACTGAGGTAGAGCGCGAACTCGAAGTGGCGTTGCGCGTCGTCAAGTTGGCGCTGCTGACGGTGTGCCTCGCCGAGATTGGCCCGGACCCAGGCTTCGGCGAGTGGGTCGCCGGCAGCTTGTGCCGCCTCCGCACCGATCTGTTGGGTGGCCACCCAGGTTCCCCAAGGTTTGCGGAGCAGGAAGTAGCCGATCAGCACGGCGGCAAGCTGCCAGCAGGCGATGTTCAGTCCGCCCTGGCGTCCTGCGGCCAGGACCGGGGCGAAGTTGGCCTGTTCAGCCTCACACCATGCCACCGCCTCTTCATAGGAGGCGAACCGCAATGGGTGGATTCCGTGGCCGGGCGGAGCCAGGTGCAGGTCGGGGCAGTTCGGGGTCAACATCCGGTAGGCCGCGTGGGCCGAATACTGGTACCAGCGGACCAGGCGGGCGACGGCCAATGCGCTGTCGTCGAGGAGGTCGGTCTCCTCGGCCAGCTGGAAGGCATAGGGCCGAAGCAGGCCCAGGAGCCGGTAGGTGCCGGAGTCGAGCTGCTCGACCAGGTGGGCCTCGACCAGCCGGGTCAGCAACAGCCGGGTCCGCGCCACCGGGAGACCGGCCAGTGCCGCCGCGGCCTCAGCGCTCAGGTACGGGCCCCGGTGCAAGCCCATCTGCCGGAACAGCAGCGCTTCCTTGTCGCCGAGGGTGCGGTAGGACCAGGAGAACACCGCGCGCAGCGCGAGGGTGTCGTCGTCCCCGGCGGTGAGTACGTCGAGCCGGTCGCCCTCGGCGATCAGGTCGGTGGCCAGCTCGGTGACGGCGCGGCGGGGGTGGGCGACGAGGCGTTCCGCGGCGATCCGGAGGGCCAGCGGAAGGTAGGCACACCGGTGGGCGATGCTCGCGACTGCCTGGGGATCGGCATCGGCGCGAGGGTCTCCGATGATCGTGCGGATGAGGCCAATGGACTCGTTCGGGCTGAGCGGGTTGAGCGTGATACCCACGGCGGCGTCAGTGATGACCAGGCCGGAGAGCCGGGTTCGGCTGGTGGCCACCACGACGCAGGTTTCCGAACCTGGCAGCAGTGGACGCACCTGCCCGGAGTCGACCGCGTTGTCCAGCACGACAAGTACTCGCTGCTGGTGGAGCAGCGAGCGGTACAGCGCGGTGCGTTGGCTCTCCTCGACCGGGATCCGATCCGCCTCAACGCCCAGGGCGCGGAGGAAACCTTCGAGGATCTCGCTCGGTGTGGCGGGATTCGGGTTCGGGCCGTAGCCGGCCAGGTCGGCGAAGAGCACTCCGTCGGGAAAACTGTCCTGGGCCTGATGGGCCCAGGACAGCGCGAGCGAGGTCTTGCCGACACCCGGCGGGCCGTCGATGGCCACGATGGCCACCGCTCCGGGCCGCTGGTCGTCACCGACGAGTTCGGTGATCCGGCGCAGGTGGTACGAGCGCCCGACGAAGATTGTCGGTGCGCCAGGCAGTTGCGCTGGCCGCGGTCCCGCAGTCGGGCGCACGGCCTCGATGTCGTGCAGCGCGAGCAGCTGTCCATCGGCCTGCAACGCCTCGTCGCAGGCACGGGCGAGTTCAGCGGTTGGCATCGTCAACCCGCGTTCGACGCGGCTCAGATGCCCTTTGTCGTAGTGCACCAAGGTGGACAGCCTGCTCAACGAGAGTCCTTTGAGGACCCGTTGTGCCCGAAGTTCTACACCGAAGGTGCTGGTTGCGGCCTTCACCGCACGTTGTTTGTCCACGTGGGACTCCCCTCCCCGCTGACGACGGTAGGGCGGTTGCATGGCGGTTACCTAGTTGACTCGCCTGGAGCAACCGATCGGGTGATGTTCATCGAGGATTCCGATGCTCACTCAAGCGCCAGCAGGCAGAGATGCTCGACCAGGTTGCCCACCAAGGGCACGTAGTCCATGGCGTTGTCGAGGCTGCGACACGAGGAGTTCGACTCGGTCAGCTCCTTCGGCAGGCTCGGCGGCTGGGGTGGCTGCTTCGCCTTCTCCTGGCCGTCCCGGTGGCGGTCGAGCAACGCCTGCGGAGGCCCAGCGGCCAACTGGTCGAGCCTGCTTCGATAGCCGGCGGGATCGAGCGGGGTCGACTCGCGGTAGGCGGCACCGACCGGGCTGCCCAGGCACTGTCCTCCCGCACCGGGCTTTCCCCGTGAGTGCACGGCGTCCTGCACTCGCTCGGTGATGGCGTTGCGGCATTCGTCCACCGCGGCGGCGCGGCCGGTGACGAACCCGACCGGGTTGATCGCCCGACCACCGGAGAGTTCCGCGAGGTTGGGCATGGCAAGCAGGTTGGTGGCCAGCCGTGAACCACGCCCGGTCGGCAGTTTCGGCATGGGCAAGTCGGGCAGGGAAGGCAGTCGGCCGATCTGATCTGTTGGAGCAGCATGTTGTCTGCGGACTTGTTGGGAAGCAAGGGAATCAGCAGGACCGAGGACACCGGCTCGTTGCAGGAGGTCGGTTTCGGCCTGGAATCCGGCCAGGGTGCCGGCGAGCTGTGCTCGACGTGCTTCCTGGCCGCGGAGGGAATCGGCGAGCAACGGGGTCAAGCGGGCCGCACTGGAGCGGGCGGCCATGAGTTGGAGGTAGGCATCCTGCTGCGCGGCGAACTGCCCAAACGTGGCACCAGACCCGAACCGGGGCAAGGGAACCCCCGGCAGATCCAGTGCGGAGGGTTGGATGGCCGGCGTGGGCTCCGCTGGTCGGGTTGCGGTGCTGGTCGGTGTGGCCGCGGCGTTGGGAACCACCAGGAAAAGCAAGGCTGTGACAAGCACAGCCCTTCTGGGACAACGGAATCGAACGAGGCTGGACATGGGTCACGCTCCGGAAAGTCGAGGTGTGGTGGCGTGGACGGCGACCATCGCTGTCGCGACGTCTTGACGGGCTCGGCGGGAGGCCAGGAGGTCCCTGGCCCGGACCGCCCCCTCAAGGGAGGCGTAGGCGCCCGCAAGCTGGTCGAGGCCGCTCGCGGTCGCCAGGGAGTGCACGGTCGAGGTTTCCTGTAGCTGGGTCGCAAGTCGCCAGCCTTCCTGTGCGATGGGCAGGACGGCGCTGAAGTAGCCGCCGGCGCCGGGATCACTCGTCCGGCGTGGTTCAGTACTGGCCGCCGCCGACAGGCGTGCTTCCACGGCACCGAGCTGGTGCACACCGTCGGAGACGATGCGCGTGACGGCGTGCGGGGACGGCGGGGGCGCGCACCCGAGCGGAACAAGCAGTACGGCGCCGAGTGCGGCGCAGGCAAAGTGGCGCATACCCGGGGAGATAACGCGGCGCGCGACGATTGGTTGTGTCAGCTTGGTCGTGCTCGCCAGCGGATGCGGAACGTCGTGCCGAAGTGCTTGCCGCTCAGCAGGAACTCGTTCGTGCCCGGGATGGCGGCGATACCGTTGAGGACGTCGTCCGCGCTGACCGGGCGCTCGATGGTGGCCAGCCGCCGGAGGTCGGCGACCGCGGTGACCACGCCGTCCCGCAGGTCGATCCGGAGAATCTGCTTGGACTGCCACACGTTGGCCCAGATCGACCCGTTGAGGCATTCCAACTCGTTGAGGTTGTCCACGCGCCCGCCACCGGGCATGCGGGCCACGAGTTCGCCGGTGCTCTCGAAGGTGCGAGGGTCGCGGAGGATCAGCCGGTCGGTGCCGTCGGAGGTGACAAGCCGATCGCCGTCGTGGCAGATGCCCCAGCCCTGCCCCGGATAGCGGACGCGCCGGATCTCACCGAGGTGGCCGGGGTCGCGGAGGATGGCGACGCCGTCCTTCCAGGTGAGCTGCCAGATCCCGAAGCCCGGCACCGCGGTGATCCCCATGCCGTACAGCGGCGGCGCCAGCTCGACCTGGCGGATGACCTTGCCGGTGCTCAGCTCGACGACGCGGACCCGCGACTTGCCGACCAGTCCGGTGCTCTCCACCAGGTTGCCGTTGACGAACTCCAGCCCCTGCGTGAAGGCGTCCCGGTCGTGCGGGTACTCCCGGATGATCTCCGGTTCGAGTTGCTCGGGATCGCGGGCCGGCGGAGATGTTGTTGGTGTCGCGGGCTTCGCGGTCACCGTCAGCTCGCCAGGCGACGTGTCGTCCGGGATACCGCAGCCCGCCGCGAGTAGAACGCCTGCGGCCAGGATCACGACTCGGTGGCGTGGGCGCGATCGGGTGTGGGGCAGCGCGAAATTGGTCTTGTCCATGCCGAGCCAGATAACGCGCGCCGTGGCCGCTGGGGGTGGGTGCGTGCCGCAGATGCCTGCAGCACGCACCCGATGGTGCATCAGGATTTCGCGGTCGACGGACCAACCGGGCCCTGCGGCGGCGGTGCCGGGGCGGGCCTCGGCGGCGTCGGAGTGCGGACCGTGGCGCCTGCGGCCAGAACCAACGCCCGGCTCAGCTGGGTCTGCATCTCGTCGAGCTGACGTGCCAGCCGATGTTGCTGGTCGCTGAGGTGCCGTCCCAGCTGGTTGATCGCGTCCACGACCCTGCCGACGGGGAACTGGTGGTCATCGTGTGGGCGTTCGCGCTCCATCCGACCGGTTGCCAGTCCCCGCTCGTAGGCGTCCCGGGCCACCTGCATGTCGATCTGCTCCCGGGTTCGGCGAGCAGCTCGATCCGAATGCACGGCCCGCCAGAGCAGCACCGCCGCGGCAGCGAGCAGGACCAAGCCGATCATGGTGCCGATCAGCACGGCCGCGATCGATCCTGGCGACATGGGCGGGTACAGCGGGTTGTCCATGACCTTCTCCTCCGCGTAAGGCGTGTGGCTCTCCGGTGTGGAACGCCGTGGCGGAGCAGGTAACGCGGTTCTTGTCCCCGAGAGACCCCGTACACAGTACGCTTACCATGCGTAATTACATCTAATACAAATTACCTCCACTGGATGCGTTGATCAAAGATGAAGGCAGCAATCTCTAGGAATAACCTATTGACTATCAGCACTATATGCACTGACGACCAGCGTCGAGACCATGTCAGCTACGTTAGCCGTGACTCTGGCCGATCAATATGCACCCCTGCCGACGACGATCGCCCTAACAGTCATCCAGGCGATCGCCAGATCTAAACCGAAGGATACGTCCTCAACGTACCTAAGCTCCAGCCTAATCGACTCTTCCCAGGACAGGTCGCTTCGACCACTCACTTGCCACAACCCGGTGACTCCCGGTTTGACGAGGAGCGTGCGCGCGGCGTCTTGGCCGTACTGTTCGACCTCCTGCGGCAACATGGCACGCGGTCCGACGATGGACATGTGACCTACGAGCACATTGAACAGTTGCGGCAGCCCATCCAGGCTGTACCTGCGAAGGACCCTACCGACGCGGGTGACCCGCGGGTCCGTGCGCATTTTGAACAGAGGGGTAGCCCTGTCGTTTACGCCCTCCTGTTGCATCCGGATCGCGTCCGAATTGACGTACATCGTTCGAAACTTAATTACACTAAAGGTCTTACCTTTTCGACCATAGCAACGCTGGACACAGAAAGCGGGCCCACTGGAGTCAAGTACGACAAAAACGGTGATCATGAAAAACAATGGGGTAATTAGCAGCAGCAATGCGAGGGCCATAATCCGATCAACAAACGGCTTCAGATAGTGCCAAGGGGTGCGCTTCAGAGTGTGCCCAATCTCAGCCAGGTAGTGACGAACGGAGGTGACCCCGCCCTCATGCTGACCGACACGGACATAGCGGAATGATTCGAGCGGTGGGATCGCGCCTGTGACCCTAGCTTCATGCAGGAGCAACTGAAGATATAAGGCTCGCAGGTAATCATGCAACAGCGAAATCGCCATTATGCCAATCAGCTGCCGATCTTCCTCGCGGTTCGGCTCCAAACGGCGTAGGACGCGAGTCGGGTCGGTGAATTTGTTACCAACCCAACGATTTCGTAGCGCGGCCGCCACGTTCGCCATCGCCACTACCATAATTCGCGCGGCTTGCCGCGCCTGCCGTGCATTGAAGTCTTGTCGAGCCCGGCGTGACTCGCGATCGAAAGCTTGCCCGGCCACTTCAACTAGCCCGGCACCCATGCGGGCGAGCTCCCCGCTGATGTCCGCATTCAGGTCACCGGGGTACACAAGGTCGGCGTACGCATCCGCAATTCTGGCCACCTCGGCCACTTTTCTTGTGACCTGCCGCAGGTCGCAGTTGGTCGGCAACGGAGTAGTCGAATCTATCTCGCTAGGAAGCAGTTCATCACCAATGAGCGTAACAGCGAAACTTCCACTTCCGGGCACATCGATCGACAGCGTCAGACCGTCGGCAAGTTCGTCCACCCGCACCAAGTCCTCATTCGCGATTCGCAAAAATTCACCACGCCAGCGCTCGTAGTCTGCGCTCGGATACGGCACGCGTTCACGTTGTTCATTGTAGGCGCGAAAGAGGCGCGAGACTCGACGGTCGCTGTGTGCACCGAACGCGTTTGCGCTCCAGTAGATGGTGCTACTCTCGTTGTTGCCGAGAATGACGTCCAGCTCACGGGTCGACGGCAGCCGGTACTTGTGCTCGGCCCCCAGTTCCGTGGTCAACCACGTGCAGAATGCCAGGGCATCGTCGTGACGCATGCCAGTCGCCGCCTCGTTCTGGGCCCCTTCTGGGAATACTGGGGCGGCCCAGTGGTCAGGAACCCGGCAGTCATCGATGGAATCGAGGAAGTGTTGGTACTCCAGCCAGGTGACGGGGGGCCCGATGTAAGAATCGCGCGATACTCGTTGTTCGCGGGTGGCCCGCAATAATAGGCGCGCCCGGGCAGCGTTTCGTCTGCTCGCCGGGTTGGCTCGGAGGCCGGGCGGGTTAAGTCGTTGTTCAACCAAGCTCCGGGTCTCCGGCGAAAGCTCCCGAGCCTCCTCAACACACTGCACGGCCAGCGCCAGCAGCTCTGCTTCACGCTCACCTTCAGCGCGCAAGCATGCTGATATAATTTCGGTGGCATCCGCGTTCGCCGCGTACAATAACGTCGTCTCGCGCCACCAGTCGTGCTCCACGAAACCGATCAGCTCGCGCCCCAGCTTGTTCTCCCTGATGTGCTCAGCAGCCAGGAATTCCTGCAATGTCAAGTGCGCGAACATCAGCAGGCCACGTTCGCGTTCTAGCAACAGGCCGCTGGACTCCTCAACCCGTCGTAGGAAGTCGGCCGGACTGATCCTGGTTGCTACCCTGGTCAACGCTGGTTCAACCAGTTCGGCCGCATCGGCTACAGAGAGGTCTCGCACTCCGCGCAGCATCATGGCGAACGCCAATTCCTGCAGAACCATCTTCTTGCGCGCTGCGGGCATATCGAGCACGACCCCGCGCGCCTCATGGCGCTTGCCGAGGAACACATCGCAGATCTCTCGGTACAACTCGGCCCGACTTCCTGGCAGTGCGTCCCGGTAGTGGTGGACCGTAGCGATCATGGTTAGCAGTAGAGGATTGGAGGCCAGGTCATGCAGCGCGCGGGTTTGACCAAGGCGCGTGGACAACTCTGCAGCGCCGCGAGCCGCGGCGATGCGAGCCGACTCGTTGTCGCCGCCATAGGACCGGATGGAGGTAGCACGGTACCACTGGGTGATGAAGGCATCGATCTGTCCAGCGGTGAACGCCTGAACATTGACCACCGTGGCACCAATGATCTCGTTGTCACGGTAGCCGAATGGCCGGCTGGTGATCAGCAACAGGTTGCCCGCCTGCGCGCTGGCCTGCGTCTCGATCCACGAGGTCATCGCTCTCCTAGTAGCAGCGTCCGGAATCTCGTCCAGACCGTCGATCAAGAGCAGAAAACGACCCCGGCGTAGGTTCTTCTCGATCCATTGCGGTGGCCGGGGCCTGCCGCCGATGGATGGCAGGGCCCGCATTATCAGGTCGACGAGGTCTGCAGGCGTCGAGAAGGTCCAGTCCTTGTGATCACGCAGGTACACGATCACAGGAATCTTCTGCGGCGCCTTGAGCCTGGATGCGGTACGCCCACCGCTCGCGATGACGAACGCTATATGTCTAAGCAACGTAGTCTTTCCCCGCCCCGGCGGGCCGAGGATCACAATGACGGAGCCGGTCCCCTGTCCGTCGCGTAGCCATTCCCAAACTTCCGCACCGTTCCCAGTTCGCCACGGAGCGTAGTCGACCGGATTGGCGCTGGATTTCCAGGCCGGGTCGGCGTCCAATGCAAGGCGGACGTAGATATCCTTCATCTCCAGCGTAAACTCTGCCCTGGATGCGACCCCCTTAAGATCAATGTAGCGGGTATCCGCTGCCACGTAGCGCAGATAGAAACGCGTGTAGCCGGAAAACTGCCGTTGCACGGCCCCATCGAAGGCATCGGCAATGCGAACGCTCCATCTGCTGTGGAGCTGAGCCAGCACGGCGGATCCGACCCCTGCGAGCAGCACACCGAATTCATAAGCAAAGATGAGCGCCACGGTGATCAACGGGTTGTCACGCAACGCAGGGATGGAGGCGACGCAGCCGACTGGGATGCCCACGGCCGCAAGCACCGACAGGACAGCTCTAGGCAGACTGGAGAACATCAACTATGTCTCCTTACGGCGGTACCCGATTACCACCCAGTATCGCGAACCACGTTGTATCCGTTACTGTCAGACGATGAGGTGCCCGAAATCGGCGAGGATCGTCGGGAGGGATGCAGATCCCCTGCCTAGAAGCGGCCTACTCGAATTCTCCAGGTAAATCAGATAGTCCGCCTAGTCGCAACCGCTTGCACTCCCCGCTCGCGACCGACAGCAAGTTTCGTGACAACATGAGATTCCCCTGTAGCTCGGACCAAACCCTCCGCGTTGTCAGGGGAACCTCAACAAGTTTAGTAGGTCAGTCCAAGCTCGGCGTCGCTTGGCTGCGAGAAGTCCACTGGGTCGATCGCGATGAGCACGGGTGCGCCGTCGATCCAGTCACGGGTAGGGCGAGGTTTGATGACTGCCCAGCCGGTGGGGATTTCGGAGAGGAACTGGGAGAGGTCGCGGTGGTCGTAGCGGCCGTCTTTGCCGAGCTTGGCCATCATGCGTTGTTTGGATTCGTAGCTGTCGGCGGAGTGCACGGCGACCAGGCCGGCGCAGTTGATGGCCTGCTGGGACAGTTTTTCCGGGCTCTGCACCACCAGCATCAGCGCCAGCCGCAACGAGCGCCCCATGGACAGGGTCTGGTCGAAGACGGTCTGGGTGACCCCAGAAACGTCCTGTTGGTCGCGGGCATCCGGCAGGTAGTCGTTGGCCTCCTCCAGCACCACCAGGGTTTCGGAGAGTTTGCCGATGTTGTCGCGGGCGTAGGCGAAGGCGGCGGTGAACACCGCAGCCAGCACCAGCGCGCCGGATTGGGCGTCGAGGTGGGCGGCTTCCAGCACGACGCAGTCGCCGCGGCCCATCAGGTCGCTGACCTCGATGGTGGCGCTGGTGGCGGAGCCGGGTGGGTCGGGTAGGTAGATGCCGGAGCCGTAGACGTCGCGGTGAAAAAATTGCAACCTGTTCTGGATAACGTTGTAGCCGGTGACCAGCTCTTTGCTGGTGGTAGCCCGGCGGGAGATAGCCTCCAGGTGGGCGTCGACCCACTCGGCAAGGTCGACCATGCCGACGAAGCGGGACAGTGCGGGGCGTTCGTAGACGGTGGCGGTGTCACCGCGCTCTGGGTCGGGGCGAGCAGTGGACCAGAGGGTGTGCAGGGCTTGCCAGAGGATGCCGCGGCCGCGGGGCCCGAGGGAGCCGACTTTGGCCATGGTGTCGCAGATGGCGTCGCGGTAGACGTTGGGGCGCACGCCGGGTGGGATGCGCAGCAGGTTGTAGCGCAGGTACGGACCGGTGCCGGTGATGGGCGGGCGGTGGCCAGGAGGTGGTTCGCTGCTGAGGTCGTAGAAGCGGAACCGGCCGGTTTGCTCGGGTGGGAGGCTGTGGGCCAGGCGGCGCCAGTCGCTTTTGCGGTCCAGGGCGAGGACACCACGCGGGACTTGGCGGTGGGTGGGCAGGCCGGTGGTGGCCTCGATGTCGCGGATGCTTTGGGTGGTCTGCAGCCACTCGTGGGCCAGGCGTAGGCCGGTTTCGGTTTTGCCGCGGCCGGTGGAGCCGGTGATCAGCGGGTGCAACAGGTCGTTGTGCACGTCGTCGACGAGGAGGGAGAACTTTTCGCGGGAGACCACGGCGCGTTGGGTGTCCACGACGTGGCCGAGGTGGATGGGGCCGTTGCGGGCTTGGGGGAAGACCAGGGTGGGCAGGCGGGTGGCGGAGGCGGCCACGATGCCGGGCACGTCGATGCGGGGCGGGGTGCTGAGTACGGCGACCTCGTTGGAGAGCAAGGCCGTGCCGTAGTAGTGGGGTTCGATGACCTGTGGCCGGCGGTCGGCGTGGGCGCAGGGACTGAAGGCGCGGGCGTGTTCGATGAGGTGGTCGGTCTGGGTGGTGGTGAGGGTGGTGGAGACGCAGAAGGGTTGTGGCACTGGGGTTTTCTTGCCGGTGCCCCAGAAGCTGGAGGTGAGCAGGCCCGCTGCGGCTGCGGCGGTGGCGGCGTCGGGGACGAGCATGTAGCCCTGGGATAGCCACATTCCTTCTTCCAGGCCGAGGGCGAGGCGGTGGAGTTGGGCGGTGTAGATCTTGCTGACCTGGTCGGCCATGGCGTCCAGGGTTTGGCGGGAGGCGCCCATGCCGAGGGTAGGGACGAACGAAAGGCTTCCGGCGACTTGGGAGTTGCGGGCGGCGGAGGCGGAGAGGGCGTCGGAGCGGCCGTAGGTGTCGCCGAGGCTGCGGCCCTGGCTGTCGCTGGTGCCGTTGGCGATGCTGTGGTTGCGGCCGGCCTGGTGGGAGGTTGATTCCTGGTTGGCCACGCTGTGGGTTCGGGAGGCGGCGGTGGACTGCTGGGTGCCGGTGTTCTGGCCAACACCTTCGGACCAGCCGCGGTTCGTGCCGGTGGTGGCGCTCTGCCCGGCCGAGGTGGTGTCCGAAGTGGACAGGCTCTGGCCGGTGGTGGTGCCTTGGGTGCGGCCGACGGTGTTGCCGATCTGCTGGCTGGTGCCCTCGGAGACGCCAGTGTTCCAGCCCTGACTGGCGGCCAGGGAATTCCCGCCGGTGTAGGAGGTGTTGGTGCCGTGGGATGTGCTGGTACCGCGGTTCTGCGATTCCGACGCGGTGACTCCCTGGCTGCCGCCGAGGGCGGTGGACGTGCCGTGGCTCTGGTTCGCGGCGTGGCTGATGGTGTCACTCGTGCCGGAGTTGGTGCCCACGCTGGCAATTAGGGATCCTCCCAGGGAGCGTGAGGAGTTCTCGCCGTGCGCGGCCGTGGTGCTGGAACCGGTCTGCTGGCTGGTGCCCTCGGCCCAGTTGCGGGAGCGGGATTCGGCAGTGCCAATGGTGTGGCCGGTGGACTCGCCGTAGGAGTCGTTAGTACCTACGGAGGTGGAGTCGCTGCGGGTGCCGGTGAGGCTTCCGGTGCTGCCGACGCTGTGTTGCTGGGACTGGCCGATGGTGTTGCTCTGGCTGTGGGAGAGCTGGTCGCTGGTGCCGGTGGAGACGCCGCGGGTGGTGCCCTGGGACTGCTGGGTGGACACGCCCTGGGTGTCGGACTGACCGCCGGAAAGCCCCTTGCTGAGCGTGGTGCCCTCGCTGGTGCCGCGGGTGTCGGTGAGTCCGGTGCCCTCGGTATGGGTGGTGCCGCGGGTGTTGGTCACCGCCTCGGAGACCCCGGCGGTGGTGGAGGCGGTGGTGCCCTGGGTTGCGGAGAGGCTGTCGGTGCTGCCGGAGTTGACGCCGAAGCTGTGCGCGTTGCCGTAGGCGTCCCCGGTGGCGGTGGAGAACATCATCGGCAGCCCGACCCCGGCGGAGATGCTGCGCTGCCCGTGCACCTGGGAAGCCACCGTGGACAGTTGCTCGGCGGCGGAGGAGAGTCGGGAGGTGATCTGGTCGAGGGAAACGGGGCTGGCCATGAGGACCAGGAGGTAGCCGGGGCCGCCGAGCAGGCCGCGGATCAGTTCCTCGATGCCCTCCTCGAACTCGCCACCGGACTCGTGGGTGCCGGCCAGTGGCATCCGCAGGTCCTCGCCCACATCGCGGCGCGGCATGGGGATGCCGCGGATGGGCAGCACGTGTGACCACTGCTGTTGCTTGTGCAGCAACCATTCCGCTTCCGGCGGAGTGAGTGCACGGAATCGGATCTGCGGATAGGCGCCGACCAGTTGCGCGGACAGGGCGGCGAAGTGCTGGTCGGCTTGCGCGCGGGCTTCGGCGTGAGTCGCGCCGACGCCTTGCACACCCATGAGGTTGAGCACGCCGTGGCCTTCGGTGCCGGTGTCGCCGAGCACGCAGACGTAGTGGATCTGTTGGGACCACAGGGCGCGGACGAGATCGCGTTGGTCGTCGTACTCGTTGGCGCGTTTGCGTAGCATCGGGTTGAGGACCGGCATGCGCACGATGCGCAGGAACCGCACCGACTTGATCAGCGGTTGCCAGTCGGGGTCGCCGTGATCGCAGACGCTGAGCCGGTAGTCGAGGTAGTGGATCGCGTTCGGGTCGCCGCGGTCGGGGACGGCATCGGCGGAGTGCAGTTGCATGTCGGGGAACTCGGCGAGCGCGTCGCCGGAACGGACTGCGTGTGTCACGGGCTTCTCCTTCAGGGTTGGAAGTGGTCTTGTCGTCGGGCGTGCCGGACAAGGGATTCGTAGCGGTGGGTTCGGCCGTAGAGGCGCCACTTCTGCACCAGCCAGAGGCTCCAGCCGAAGGGCACGGCGATGACCGCGTAGACGAACAGCGAGGGCAGGTGGCCGCCGAGCAGGTTCCCCGCGGTGGTGGAGAACTCCGCGCCGAAGGCTTCGCTGACGCCGCGCGGGCCGGATCCGGCGATCACGGCCAGGGTGAGCTTGACCGCGGTGGTTCCGGCGCAGAGCACGGCGACCCAGCAGCGGGTTTCGTGCCGGATTTCCGCCGCGGCGTTGACCAGCAGGCAGGACGCGGCGATGCCGGTGATCAGCAGGTACAACGCGACGTGTAGCACGGCCGGCGAGCTGGTGAACGCGGAGACCGCCCACACCACCGTGCCCAGCACGATGTGCTTGCACCATGTCGATGGAGCGTTGATCGCAGGTTTGGCCGGGGTGCTCGGATGCTCGATGCGACGCAATGCGCGGCCGAGCAGGCGAAGGGGTAGCTCGGCGCGGCGGCGCGGGCTGTTCATCTCCGTCCCGCCGTGATCTTGGTGGCCGCGCGGCGAGCGGCTCGGAGTTCCAGCAGCGCCAGGCCGACGCAGCACCCGGCCAGCACGACGACCGTGATGTGGCTGAGGGCCAGGAGCAGGGCGGCGAGCAGCCCGTTGATGATCAGCACACCGAGGGTGTGTACGGCCTGCATAGCTGCCTCCCGGTCTGAGCCGTGTAGTCGGCAGGCCAGGTAACGCGGCGGTCAGCCGTTCGGTGACAGCCAGAGCCGTTTGACCTCTGCGGGGTCGTACCCGGCGGCTCGGACGAGCGGCCCCCATTGCGCGTCATCGCCGCCGTCCTCGTGCTGCTGTACCGCGACTATCAGGCCGACGCTGTTGTCCTTGCTCTGTCCGCGATTGAGCAGGTTGGTCACCAGTTCGGGTTGGTCCGCCAGCCAGGGAAGCAGCCACCGTGCCGGCAGTCTGGGGCCGGTGAGCGGCCGGACGCTGATCAGCGGCAGTTCGCGTGGTTTTCCGGGGTGGACGTGGAAGTGGTTGTCTCGTCCTGCCCTGGAGAGGGCACGGAGCACGGCGGTTCGGATGCCCGGCTCGGCCGTGTTCATCGTGTCGAGGACTCGTTTGGCCACCGACTGCCGCCGGGCCCCGAGCCTGGCTCCGACGGCGACGGCGAAGTCGCCCAGCTCGTCGTGAACGGTCAGCACATCGGCGTGTCCAGGGTCGTGGACGGCAAGAAGCCGGTGTTCGATGAGCTTGTCCAGCAATGTTCTGCGCTCGGCTGCTGTTGAGCTTCGACCGAGGTGGGCCAGCGCCCAAAGTTTGCCGTGCCACAGGTCCTGAAGAACTGTTTCACCCCAACGGTCCTGGTAGCTGTGGCTCAGGTCCGGCCAGCGTTCGGGCTTCGGCGCGGATGTGGGTGTGGGTTTCGGCTTGTCCGGCGGAACGGCTACCGGCTTCTTCGGCGGCTTGGTTGGGCCGGTCTCGGCCCAGCGGCGGTACCAGTCCGGACGCCGAAGCAGGGTGGGCAAGTTGCCGCCACCCGCGGTGATGTGGCTGGTGAGCCGGACTACACCGCACGAGAGTTCGCGGCGATCGTTGGCACACTCGCTGAACTGGTCAGTCAGTTTCTGCACCTGCTCCTCATAGTGGTGCAGCCGGTCGAGGTAGACGGCCTGGTCGGCGTTGCGCTGTTCGGTGTGCTTGGCCAGGTGGGTTTCCAGTTCGGCGTTGCGGGCTCGCAACGCGTGCAACTCGTCCTGGACGACGCGCTCGGCGCGCTGCCTGGTTTCGCCATCGCGCATCTGATCCCACTGAGCCATGGCGGCCAGCAGGGTTTGCTCCGGGGTGTTGGGGCCCAACGGAACTCCGTCCTTCTTGAGCCGTTCGGTACGCAGTGGGTGGCGGCTCTTGAGGTAGCCGATGACGCCGTGGCGGAAGGCGGCCAGCGCGTCGGCGTGGGAGACGCCGGCCTCGTAGAAGGCACGGCGGGCGAGGACCTCGCGATTGAGCAGCAGGGCGTAGTCACGACACCCGACGCATTCGGGATTGTGCCGGAAGGTGGCCGGGGGGTCGGGGACTGTGTTCACCGGGGTGTCTTGTCCAGGCGGAAGCCCGCGGAGAGGAGGCGTTGCTGGTAGTCGCGGAGGTAGTCCATGAGCAGCTCGGCGTACCGGGTGTCCAGGGTGCGGGCGGCCAGCAAAGCCTGCTGCTGGTCGGTGGCGTTGGTGGCGGCGATGGCGCGCTGCATCGCCTCGTAGTGCTGGTTGAGCGTGGCCACGACGGTGACCAGCTTGCCGTGGCTGGAGCCGAACGGTTCAGGAACCCGCTTGTCCTCGCGCATCCGGGCGAGTTCGGAGCTGGTCGCGCCGAGCAGTTGCCGCATCGTCGCAAGCGACCGTCGAACCGGGTCCACGGCCAGGTTGCGGGTGTTCTGGCTGAGCACGGCGCGCATGGCGGTGTCGTTGCCCAGCAGCTCCTCGGCGACCGCGTCGATTCGCTTGACGTAGTCGGCACTGCCGGACTGCGGCGAGGTGAGCACGAGCGCCTGGCCGTTGAGATCGCGGGTGACCACCGCGCCGGTGGCGGCGGCGATGGCCATGACGAAGGCGGCGGCACGGACGGCGAGCCAGCGCCGTCGTTGGCGGGTTGGCACCCGGATCACCTCCGCGCGGTTGGGTTGCTGATCACCACGACCTGCCAGCTAACGCGCTCATGGGGAGGGACACCGGAGCCGCAGGTCGCGAACTCCGATGTCCCTGGAAACACTCGTACCGATCGGTCAGCGTGCCCTTCGCAGGAGCAGGTCCGGCTTCAACAACCACACCCCGCCTTCGGTCGGCTGGATCCAGCCCCGGGTGGTGAACTGCTGGATCGATTTGCAGACGGTTTCCCGACTGCTGCCGATCAGGTGGGCCAGCTCATCCTGGGTGAGATGGTGCTCGACCCGGACCACTCCCTTCTCGGTGACGCCGAAGCGCTTCGCCAAAGCCAGTAGCAGGCCGGCCAACCTGGCCGACGCGTCCAGCAACGCCAGGTGCAACGCTCGCGTCTCGAACTCCCGGGCGCGGGCGTGTCGTTCGCGGGCGAGGTCGAGACCGATCGCCGGGACTTGGTCACACCAGGTCCGCAGCTGCTCCCAGGTGATGCTTGCCGTGGTGACCTTCGTGACGGCCACCGCGGTCAAGTCCCGCGGCCCTGAATCCAGGAAGGACGCCACGCCGACGAGGTCGCCGGGCCCCAGGAGAGCACGCAGGTAACGCGGCCGGTCGATGATCGCCCGGCTGGTCTTCACCGTGCCGCTGCAGATGAAGTGCGCCCGGTCGCCGTGTTCGCCTTCGAGAAACATCAGTTCGTCCGGCTGGTAGGTCGCCAACCGCAGCTCCCGCTGGAGCTTGACGGCCTGAGCGGGACTGAGGCTGCGAAACAGCCAGGAGGAGGCCAACCTGTGGTGCAGCGGGGCCGCGACCACTCCGCCGTTGTCGATGATCTGCATGGCGTGATCGCCTTCAGTCAGCCAGGTGGGCAAGCACCTGTGGGTCGAGCAGGTTGACTCCGCGGCGTTTCCGCGAGATCACCCCGAAGCGGATCAGCTCGGCAATGGCTCCGTGCACCGCCTGGCGGTCGGCACCGATCAGGTCACCGAGTTCGGAGTGGTCCAGGTGGTGTTTGAGGCTGATCGCGCCGCCGACCTCCCGGCCGAATCGTTGTCCCAGAAGGAGAAACAGCTTCACCAGCCTGGACCTGACGCTGAGCATGTGCCGCTCGTCGCGCCGAGCATGAAACTCGATCGCACGTCCGGACAACTCGATCAGGATCTCCCGCTCTATGTTCGGCGCCACGACGAGCCACTCGTTCAATCGCGAATATCGGATATGTGCGGCGGTGATACCCGTCGTCGCGGTTGCCGTGGCGGTGTGCAGGCCGCTTTCAAGCTCGAACGCGGCACCGAACAGGTCGCCTGGCCCCAGGAGGTGCTTCAGCCGCTGGGCATCGGTACCCACCGACTGACTGATCTTGACCTTGCCAGTGCAGATCACGTACAGGTGGCCGCCGAGGGTGCCTTCGCCGAAGATTCTCATCCCGGGGAGGAACTCGACCATCGTCAGCTCTGCTGCCAGTGCCTGCGCCTGGCCCTCCGTGAGTCCGCGGAGAAGGGAAGAGGACACCAGGGCCGGATGGATCTGGTTGACGGTTGACGTGTTGTTGTTGTCCTGCATGGTTTCCCTGGCGAGCCAGGGCTCCACTGCACCGGCTTCAAGGCCGGAGCGGTAGAGCCGCCAGGGGTTTCCACCACCTTCGTGACAAGATCGTGGACGCTCCCTGGCCCGGAGCTGGCTGGAGGTGCGGTCCTGCCAGGACCGCCGAGCACGCTGTGGACGTGTCGAGGTACGTGTTCTCGGGGTGCCGGGAACAGCCGCTCAGGTAACGCTTCTGCCGCGCGCAGGCTGCCGGTCGAGGTGCCACACCCATTGCTCGATCAAGGCGAGCACGGGCACCAGCAGCAGGGTTGGCCACCCGAACCGTGGATAGGTGAACAGCCCGACGGTCACCGCACAGCCGAGGAAGATGAGTCCGGCCCAGAACCGGTGGGCGTGCCACTGGGCACCACCCGGAATGATCAGTCCAATGAGGACACCAAACACGGAATTCTCCTTACACGCAACGGGTTAGGTTGGTCGTCACTCCGGTGCCATCAACCTCGAAGCGGCGTCCGCGAGTGCGGCTCTGATCTCCTCCCTCAGCTCAGGCGGCAGGTCGGCCGCAACGTTGTGCAGCTCGGCAAGCAGGCGCCGGAGCCGTTGCAGCAGTCGCCGGCCACGCGCGGCGGAACTCTCGGCGCGTTCGGTCGGCGGTGTGGGCGCGGGAGTAACTCCCCGCGTGGTCGCTGGCGGCGGCTGTGGGGCGGGTGCGTTATGGGGGGCCATTTGGGTCCCCCGTTCGGGTGACCCAGGCGTCGTGGCCGAGACCGGTTCCGCGGAGGGCCGCGCCTCGGTTGTGGGATCAGCCGGTGCCAGGTCGGGCAGTTCGCCGGTGGCGGCGAACACGCGTTCCAGGCCCCGGTCGGCGGCGAAGGCGGCGGCCACCGCCCAGGTGGCGTTCGGCGTGTTGAGCCACGACCGGACCTGCGGCAGCCAGGGCAGGCCCCGGTCCCGGAGGGTGCGGTGGACCTTCCAGTAGCGCTTCAGCGTGGTCTCGGGCAGGCGCATGATCCGGCCGACCTGGTTGCGCCCGCAGGAGCACGGCGGCTCGGTGAGCCGGTTGATGGTGTTCAGCGTTTCCAGGATCGTCAGGTGTTTGCGGTGGGCGTTCTCCGACGCCTGGGCGCGGATGAACTCGGCCAGCAGCTCCTCGCTGGAGGGCCGCGGGTCGACGAACGCCGGGATGGTCTCCCGCTTGAGCTGGAGGAAGGCCAGGCGGCGGCTGTTGCCTTTGATCAGGGTGTAGGTGCCGTCGCCGTTCGGGTTGACCTCGATCGGGTGCAGCAGCCCGACGTCGTCGATGTTGGCCGCCAGCTCGGCGATGTCCTCGGGCTTGGCGTCGACCCCGCACACCTGGATGCAGCGAGTGATGGCTGCCAGAGGGATCGGGACGGCGACCCGGTCATCGTCGGCGGCGTCGGCGAAGTCGCCGAGTGCGGTACTGGTGTCTGTGGCGTCCAAGTTGATCGGCATCGGGTTCATGCCAGTCTGCCCTGCACCCAGTCGGCGAGTGCGGCGGAGGCCCGGTGGGTGGCCTGCGCGTTGCCGACGGCGAAGGGACTGCGGCTGTGGCGCACCGCGTGCGCGACCCAGCCGTCGTGTCCGATGTGGACGGGACAGATCCGGAACCGCTCCGCGTCGTCGTGCTCGATCAGGCTGTCGAGCAACATCATCTCGCTGCGGTCCTTGCGGATCCGGTTGACCAGGGTGTGCAGGGCATCAGGTCGCGCGCGCCGGGCCAGCTGTGCCTGGGTGTGCGCGAGGGTGCGGATGCCGAAGGCGTTGGCGACGACACACAGCACCAGGTCGGCCTCGGCCAGCACGGCCAGGGTCCGCGTATCGGGCAGCTTGACGGTGTCCACGACCACCCAGGTAATTCCCGCCTCGGCGGCGGCTCGGCGGAGCCGACCCGGGTCGTAGAGCGGCGCTCCGGTCGGGCGGTTGAGTTCCGGGTCGGGTGCGAGGTAGTAGCCGCGGGCGGCGGTGGGGATCTCGCGCAGCACTTCGGCGTGCGGGCGGGTGTCGAACAGGAAGTCCTTGACGGTGCCGGTGGCGCGCATGGGAACGGCCAGGATCTGCGCACCGTCGCCCTGGGGCTCCAGGTCGGCGAACAGGGTGGGCTCGGTGGCGGCCAGGCCGTGTGCCAACAGCGCGCACACGTGAGTGGCGCCGACGCCACCCTTCGGCTTCGTCACCAGGATGATCTTCGGGGTGTCCACTGTGGCTCCTCGGCGTTGGTCGAGCGGGTACGCCGGGAAAGGTCGGGACTGCCGCGGCGTCCGCGGCAGTCCCGACTACAGAGGAGGTGAACGATGCGCTCCGGCCAGGCAAGGCGCTGCACACCGCCGTCCGGATCGGGCTGGTGGAGGCGGGGCCGCAACCGGCGATCAGTCGCACCTGGCGGCCGGTGTGGTGGGCGTTGCGCGAGTTCGGCTGGCTCGACGAGACGCTGTTGGGCTGCTTGGATCGACTGCCGGACGCCTTCTCGCCGGTGCCGTGTCGTCGGCTGGTGCGGAGATTGAGGGAGATCGACTGGCTGGTCCGCGACCGTGCGCCGGGTCGGCCGGCGCGGCTGTTCCGGATCACGCCGAGGGGCGCCGCGGCGATCAGTGGGATCTCGGGCGAGGCCCCGTTGTGGACGGCGTCGAGCAGGGAGGTTGCTCGCCGTGCTGTGGCCAGGGCACTGCCGATCCGTGGGCAGCACGAGGTTTCGTCGGTGTGCAGGTCGGTCTCCGAGGTTGCCGCAGTCTGGAGCCGTCTGGTCCGGGATGGGGACGTGCGGATGGTGCTGCGGGACTGGCGCCGTACCGGTTGGATCGCCGACGTCGCCGAGTTACCCGGGCGGTGGGTGCTGACCGAACTTGGTCACCGATGCGGCCGTGCGATCGGGATCGCCACCGCAACGGCCCACCCACGTCGGCCTCGGCAGCAGGACCTGGAACATGATCGACTACTGATCGAAGGCATCCGGCGGCTGCTGGTGGCGCGGCCGGGGTTGGTCGGGCCCCTCCGGGTCGCTCGCCGCTGCCGACTCGGTGACCTGGGCGGCCCGAGGTGGATCCTCCCTGACGCCCTGGTCGGCTTCCAGGCCGCGGACCGCCGGTTTCTGCTGGCGATCGAGGCCGAGCGTCGCGGGCGGTACGAGGCCCTTGCCCGCCACCTCCGGCGGTACCGACAGCTGGCTGAACTACTGCCCGCTGACACCGTCCATGTCGCCGTGCTGTGCACACGCCGCAGCCCAGGACGGCTGAATGCCCTGACGGACGCGCTGGCGGAATCGGGCAGCCCAGCGGTGTTCCGCGCTGCGATGACGACGCCGTCGACGCTCGTGCGTCAGCTGGTCACGTGGGGAATCGACGGCCACGCCGAGCCGATTCCGCCCCCGTGGTGAGAGTGCAGAACTGTCCTGGCATGGAAGCCGGATACAACGTTCGGACCTGCACACAAGCACGAATTCGCAGCTGGCGCTTTCATCCTGATATGGGCCTTTGGCCCATATCTTCTCTTCGGCGGCCTTTGGCCGTCGTGCTGTTCGGGGGCGCGGCATTTTGCCGCGCCCCCGCCGCCGATCACAGTCAGTTACCGGTGAGCCTGGTCTCCTGTCGAGTTCGACATTTCCCTGCCTGCCACGGCTCGCTGGCCATTGAGGTCAGCGAGCCCTGCTGGAGAGCACCGTCCAGTGGCGCCGAAGCCAGGTAGACCGCGTTCCGAGTCAGCCGTCAGCGTTGGGCATCCGGTTCCCGCTATCGAACAAGGCGACCTCGCCGATGACCTCGACCCTCAGCGGCAAGGCGCTGCCGTTCAGGAGGTGGTCGTGGCGGGAGTGCCTTGGCGGTGAGGTGGCACCCGGTCCGTAGGGTCAGCAGGGTGTTGGCCGCGGTGCCGAAGGAAAACTTGGCGTCGTAGCCATCCTTGAAGATCGCCTTGTGATCCCCTGGGCGGTCCACAATGGACACGCGGCCCTCAAACCCGTACCCCGTGGCCACTTCACCCACGGCCTTGAGCGCTCGGCCCCAGTCGGTGTCCGCGAGGTATCCCTTGGCCATCGAGCCTGGCAAGCCCCGGTTCTCCCCGTCTGTGACACCCAGGCCGGGAAAGTCGAACCCGCAGGCCGAGGCTCCCTTGCTGCCGTCGTATTCCTTCCACACCAAGGTGGGGATCTCGTCGGCGAGGCGCTCACCCGTCCCCGCCAATCCGGCACGCCAGCTGACGCGGCACTCAGCAGAACTCTCGCCTATGGGGTGCTAGTGGCGGCTGGAGTGCCACGACGATGGGCTTCGGCAGTGAGGTGGCATCCGGTATCCAGGGTGAGCAACGTGTTGACCGCGGTGCCGAAGGACAGCTCAGCCGCGTAGCCATCCTTGAAGATCACCTTATGATCCCCGGGGCGGTCCACGATCGTTGCTGGGCCCTCAAAGCCGTAGCCCTTGGCGATCTCGCCCACCGGCACCAGTGCCCTTTTCCACTCCGGGTCGGGCAGGTTGCCCTTGGCCTCCCATGCCTCAAGGCCCCGCTTTTCACCGTCGGCGGTGTTCAGACCTGGAAAGTCGAAGCCGCACGCCGAAGCGCCGGCCCGGTCTTTGGACCGTTGCCAGCCCATGGCAGGGAAATCCGCGGCGAGCCGCTCGTACAGCTTGGACAGCATCTCCTCGTAACGTGCGACGGCCTGCCCGATGTCCGGGCGCTGGCGGAGCTGCTGGTACACCTCGTTCACGTTGTTCCTCCCTGGCCCTGCCGAACAACCGACGACGAACAGGTAGCAGGCGACGATCGCCACGAGCAGCCTTGGTTTCCTGGCTTCAGCCATGTGGCACCCGCCGATCCGCCAACCCGGCGATGACCACGGCCATGTTGTACTGGCTGGTCGAGTTCGGCTTCATGTAGTCACTGTGCCCAGTCACCCGTTCCAACCGCCGTCCGTCCGACAATGTCGCCTCGTCGCTGGACATCCGGTTCAGCCCCGCCATGTCAGAGGGATCCCCGCCGAAGCGGCCGAAGTCGGCGACGATGTCCCGGTCGGCCTCGACCATGTACGCGTGTCCGCCGGGCACCTTCATGTCGTTGATGTTGTCAGTGCCCAGACCGGGCGAGCCGTAGAAGACCACGTCGTCGACCCCGGTGTCCTTCTGCAGCGCCAGTCCGGTGGTCAGCGAGCCGTAGGAGTGCCCGAGCGCGGTCAGATGGGGATCGTCCTTGCGGGAGGCGTCGATGCCGTTGAGGAACGAGGACAGCTTCTCCGCGCCCCGGGTCGCCGAGCCCTCCAGCGCGACCGAGTTGCCGCTGAGGATCTCGCTGGTCTGGGGAGCCTCGTACCCGATCCAGGTCACCATCGCCACCGAACCGCCGTCCCCGTACCGCTTGGACTCGTCTCGGGTAACCCTGCGCAGTTCTTCCATCTGGTCGTCGTAGCCGCTGATGCTGTCCTTGACGTTACTGGTCATCCCCGGTGTGAACACCGCGACATGGTTGGCGGTGTCGACATTGCCGGTGGCGATGGCGGCCTTAAGTCGGTTGCCGCCCGTGTCCAGCACCAGTAGCTGCCGGTCCCCCTTGGCCAGGGTCTTCTCGACCTCGTCCAGCTCCTCCAGCTTGGCCCGGTAGCCCGCGGTTGCGACGTCGGCACCCGGGGCCATGGACAGATCCTTGATCTTGGCCTCCAACGCGGCCCGCTCCAGCGGGATCCGCGCCCGGTTGGCCTGGTCCCGCACCGTGGCGGGCAGTCCGTCGAGATTGCCCAGCAGGTCTGGGCGGTTCTTCAACAGCCCGGTGCGCTCGGCTTCGGACAGCGAGGCCCACCACCCGGCGTTGTCTCCCGGGGTACCGCCCTTGGGTGGCTCCAGGGTGCTCAACCCACCGGCGGTCTCACCCGCGGTAGCGGCGGCCGCCAGGCTGGTGGCGTTTCCGTCGCCGATCTCGCCGCGAGCCGCCTTGCGCAGCACCGCGGCCAGGTCGTTGTCGATGTCCTCGGCGCGCCGCAGGACTTGCTCGACGCGGTCGATGATCTCCAGCCGGGCGCGTTCCCGGTCGCGGGGGTCCGGGTCCTTCGGAGTGCAGACGACGCGGTTGTCGGTGAGGCTGCCGTCGTCGTTGATGCGGAACAGGTAGGTGCCCGCCAGCGTCTCGGCTTCGCCAAGCGCGCGGTGCAGCGCCAGGATGGCGTCGGAGGTCTCACCGACCGCCCGGCGCACGGCGCTGACCCCGGCCACGATGTGTTCCATCCGATCGGCCAGCTGCCGGTGCGCGACGGTCGCGCGCTCGGCGGCCTCACCGGTCCAGTCCGGCGGGGACTTGGCCGCCTCCAGGCCGTCGTTGAGCCCGAGCAGGCTGTCCCGGCGTTTACCCAGGGCGTCGAAGGCGGCGTCCAGTTCACTGGGGCGCCAGCGCCGGATATTGGCGAGCGCGACCATCACCGCGGCCTGTTCCGGTTCAACGAGCCCTCCGCGCTGTCCTCGGCCGCGTTGTAGGCGCCGTGGCTGTCGGCCAGTTTCCGGCCGTGCTCGGCGGCGTCGCCGGCCCAGGTCCGTTGGCTCGTTCGCCACGCGGTTCCCAGTTCGGTGGCGGCTCCGGCTGAGATTGCCCCCGGCAGCGCTTTGCCGATCATTTCCGTGACTCCGGCGAGGTCGATCGCCGAGGCGTTCTCCCCGACCTTTCCCGCAGCCTTGCCCGCGGCCTTCAGCGCCTCTGGGCTGTATCCGTATCCCACTCACCCTCCCCGGTGCTCGTGGTTCATCGGTGTGCCAGCAACCGGCGAAGCTGCCCGGCCAGCTGGGCCGACCCGCCCGGCGTGATGGTCACCCAGCCGTCGTTGCGGAGCTGGAGAAACTGCCCCGCCTCGGCGAGATGCCAGCCGAGCGCGTTCTCGCTGCCGCGACGGGCGCCATCCTGGTCGACGGTGACCACGCTGAACTGCCCCATCGCCACGATCCCGGTACAGGCATGGGCCAGGGCTCGGGCCTGATCAGCCGGTTCGCCGAGGTCAACCAACTGCTGAGTCATCTGCCGCAGGTCGTCGCCGGCAGACCGGAGCGCGGCATCCAGCACCCCGGCGCGCACATTGGCCGAAGCGACCCGCGGAGTGGGTGCATCGCCGGTGAGCGCGACCAGCTGACCCACCAACGCGTGGTCAGGCAACTGCCACAGCTCGACCTGGTTGTCCTGGTCGAGCAGGGCCAGCACGGCGCGTTCCCCGGCCACCGCACCCCGGACGCGGAGGGGCCGCTCACCGAACACGCGGCCGTCGATCGCCCACCGGAACCGGCTGAGCATGGAGATTGCTTCCACCAGCTCGGGCTCCAGCCCGCCCCGGTCGGCCAACCCACGTCCGGTGAGGTCCTCGATCACCCGGCGGAGCAGCTGACGGCGTTCCTCCCAGGTCCGCCCGGGGCTGGGCAGGTCGAGCACGTACGGCAGCTCACCGAGCTGCAGGTGCTCCCAGCACGCCTCGAACTCCACACCGGACAGCCGCAGAACGGAGCCGATCCGGCTCACTCCGGCCCCTCACCGATAACCGGCGGCATCACCTTGCGGTCGTCGGCGAACAGGCTGTCGTCCTTGACCCACAACGTGTTGGAGTGCTCGGTGTCCTCCTCACCGCGCCCAGCACCAGGCGCCGCGGACTGCATGAAGCCCTGCCCCGCGGCACCGGCCCGACTGGAAACACCGGCCGCCCCAGCGACAGGCCGAACACCGCCAGGCTGCTGGTTACCCACCCCGGCTGCGCCACCACCGCGGCCTCCCACACCACCGGTCCCGCCACCAGGTCCACCGCTGGCGCTGAAGCCGCCAAGCGGACCGCCTGCGACACCAGCCCCACCACCGGGAGGCACCGCAGTGGCGCCGCCGGGCGGCGGAAGCTGTCCGGGCTGCTGACCGAGGTTGGGCGGCGGGTTCGGATTGTCGAAGCTGCTGATGACCTGGTCGATTGGCTCTCGCTGACCGCCCGGCGGCGTCACCGGCCCGGGACGCACCGGGTCGTTCGACTGGGGCACACCGGGTTCGTTGCCCTGGTTGGAAGTCCGCGGAGGCTGGGAGCGAGAGCCGTCCCGGCCGCGCGGTCCCGGCGGCCGGGTTCCCGGCGGCGGAACGATCGGCGGTCCCGGCGGTGTGCCCGGTTCGGTCGGCGCGGCCGACCCGGTGAGCTTGGGCGGCTCGGGCAGCAGCTGGACCAGTGCGACGTGGGACTGCGAGCTGGACTGGTAGGCATACAGCGCCCGGTTGGCCGCGTCGTCGGCCGCGCGCTGCTTCTCCACCTCGCGGTCGAGGTTGCTGCTCATCCCGAACACCCGCAACGGGGTGCTGAACGCATCCGCCAAACCGTCGCCGAAGCTGTAGGTGACCGGCGGCTGCGCAGGAACCGCCGAACTTACGACGGACACCGCATCCGCCTGGGCCACCACTCGGCCCTGGGTGGTCGTGGCCGCCGACCCGGACTCCCCGGCCCATCCCGCGGCCTGCTGCATCTGCGCGCCGGCCTGTGCCCCGGCGACGGAGTTCCATTCCCCGCCAAGATCGCCGACCACCTTGCGCAGCTTGGCGTCGGTCTCGGCGAGGGCCTTGCCGAGCCGGGTCACCGCGGCCTGCGCCGCCACGAACTCGGCGGGGCCTTTGCCCTGCTGCATCCAGCCGTGCTTCTCAGGCAGCTCGTACCCCTCGAACCGGTAGCTGCCAACCGTTCCACTGCTCATCCCCGAACCCCCTGTTGACCTTGTGCAGCTCAGCTCCGCGCGGACAACGTCTGCATGATCAGCTCGGCGCCCTCCCGCGCCTTGCCGCAGACCTGGTCCGTGGTCATCGCGCCCACTGTCTTCAGCCCGAACTGCACGTCCAGGCTCTGCCCCGGGGCGACGTCGATGACGACGTTGCACGAACTGGTGGCGGTGTCGCCGATCCGCGTCTCGACCGCGCCGAAACCAGCCGCGGCGACCTGCTTGACCAGGACGTTGCGCTCCCCTTTGAGCCAGACCTCGGCACCTTCCTGCGGTACCGGGGTGACCAGGTAGGTGAAGCGAGGACTGGAGCCGACCTTGAAGAAGGTGCAGCCCCGGTTCCCGTTCTTGTCGGCCTGGCCGGGCCCGTTGCGCTCCGGTTGCTGGTCAAGTTGGAGCTGCTGTTGTTGACCTGTGGTCAGCACGGTGCAGGGATCGAGCGTGTCGATGGAGATCGCTTTCGGTCGCGCGGGAAGCGCCGCGGTTGAAGCGGGGCTCGTAGCCGGCGAACTCGACGGAGTTGCCGTACCACCCACGCCGCAGCCAGTCAGCACCACTGTCCCGATGACAAGCGCCAGAGGTAGAAGTCGGCGTTCAGACACGGGGACTCACCGGGCCGTTCAGCGCCGTGGTGATGTCCTGGTCAGTGAATCCGTAGGTCTTGGCCGCGGCCTTCATCTGCTCTACCGCCTGAGACAGCTCTTCGGCATAGGCGATCGCCCGGTTGATGTAGGAGTCCGGGTCATCAACCAGCTTCCGGTTCAGCGCCTTGGCCACGTCCTTGCTGACCGGGTCCTGCCGGGCCGGTTCGGTTTGCATGTCCCGCGAACACGCATCGATCTCGGCATACAACCATTTCGCCTGGTCCTGGACGGCCCTGGCGATCTGCAGGACGTTGTCCTCGTTGACCTTGAATCCGGCACTGCCTCCGGCTGCCGAAGGCAGACTGGTGCCCCCGGTCCCGTTCCCCTCGTGCACGACCCATCCCCTCGTACGCGTCCCCGTACAGCGAGTCACCGTACATGGGACCGTCCGAGCCGATGAAATGTTCCGTCCAAATGGAGGACAGCCAATTAGGTCACCCGATTGGGGGTATCGGGGTGTCCTGTCCTGGCCAGTTGCCGAACGACTCCCGAACCGCCAGGTGGCGCGCACACGCGTCGAAATAGACCTGGGCCGCTTCGTGCAAGATCGCTGCCTTGTCCAGATCGACGCGAGTGACGGTGGTCGCGTCAACCGGGTGGAAGGTCAGTTCCAACCCGGCGGTGGTGATCATCAGAGTGGGCACGCCGTTGGCCACCTGCACGGTGATCGTGACTTCGGGGGTGAGCGGGACGGAACGGGTGTTCTCAGAGCCTGGAGTGTTGGTCATCCGTGAAACCAGTCCTTGTTCTCGTCGGGTACTGGATACCGGGCGAATTCATTGCCATCGCGGCGGAAGAGCCGCTTAGGCAACCGGTTCACGCAACTCCCGCAAGTGCGGCGGAGCCCCCGCCTGGTTCCCTCGTCGAGCGACGAAGCTCGATTACGGTCCGATGTGGACAGTTCCGCACCTCGGGTGGCGAACACCGACACGCGTGCCGCTGGCTGGATTGATTCGCAGCAGCTTGAGGATCCGGCTGGTCGGTGGTCGCCAGGTGGACCGCAACTGTGCGAGCCTCACTGGCCTCGCCGGTGACTGAGGCAGCCCGGTCCCGCCACAGGCCGCAGACGACAATGCCGACGATCATGCCTGCGACGAACACCATGGCATGGTGGACAAACAGCATTGGATCAGCTCCTCCTGTCGCATGTGGACAAGATCGCGGCTCGACGACCGAACAATGCCACGGTGACCAACACGACGAGCACGAGAAGTACCCCGACGGTCCACTGTGTCTCCCGGCGCATTCGCCTGCGCATCTGGCTGGTACGCAGTAGTTCCCGAGCCAGCAGCCACCGGGCCCGCGGGGTGAGCATCGAGTGCAGTCCGAGCAGGCGCGCGAACTTCGTCGAGCCGGAGTCATCCGGCTGCCGGCCGGTCGGCTGGGCGTCGAGGTGCAGGCGAAGAACTCGCCCTGCGCCACAGTCGCAGCGTAGGCACTGGCAGCTGATCGAGATGAACCCGTTGGTGGGCAAGCGATGTTCGGCCACCTGCCAGTGGTGCGAGTCAGCCCGGCAGGGGCCGCACAGGAAGGGGCCGCCGAAAGGGCGCCGCTGGCCGAGTGTTCGCAGTGCTGCCCGGATCTTGTTGTTTCGCATGGCTAACCTGCCTTGTGCTCTTCAGTTCCACCGGCTCTCTCCTCGTCGGCGGAGCCGGGAGGTGCGACAGCCAGGTGTCGTAGCGGGCTGGTGGGGCGGGGTGTCGGCTGACCAGAACCCTTAGACGGACATTGCGAGTCCGGGCATGGCCTCGTGTACGGCGGGAAGTTGCAGTTGGCCATGACGAAACCCTTGTTGTTGCAGGTGAAACAGCGACGCGGGTCAGCCATCGTCCTCACCTCACTGGATTTCCGACCATTGTTTCTCGTTGCCGGACAAGAGAAACTGGGGCATCGCCGAACCTTCGACTCCTGCAGTCGTCGGTCATGCCTACTGCTCCTCGCGGTCAGGGACCGCGGCAGTGAAAGGGTTGGGATATCGGCGCAGGGCTTTGGCGATCGCGTCTGCCGTCCACGGCATCGGGTCATGGTGCTGTGCGAGAACATCAGGAACGGCTTGCCGTTCAGTCATTGCCGCCCGTCCGTTCTGCGAGGAAGCGGCGCACCTCCTGGGCAACGGACTCCTCCGCCGCGGTGAGCGCGGTGTCCATCGCGTCGAGCAATCGGGCCAGTTCGCGCTGCTTGATCTCGGCCATGCCAGGAACCGCGAGATCGCGGATGAGTTCTACCGCGTCTTCCGTGGACAGCAGCACAGCCGACATCGACTTCGTCCGGCTTGTCGATGAGCCAGCTCGGCCAGTCTTGGCGCCGTCGACCACATGCAAGCCCCGCCCGTCCCGACTGTTCCCGGTCATGGCGTTTCCTTGGCTGGCAAGGGGAACTGGTTCACGGGTCCGTGCTCCAGCTCGGCAACCCTCAGCCAGGCTTGCTGTTCTTCAGGCCCAGGCCCGGCGGTGAAGAACGGATCGGGATACTGGCGTAGCGCCTCGGCGATCTCGTCCTCGCTCCACGAGCTGAGATCAACTGCCAGGAACGACCGCACGGTCCGGTCCTGCCGTCTGACAAGCTGAGCCACCTCGGCCACGGAATAGCCTTGGTCATGGCGTAGCCGGTGGCAATGGGCCACCGCAGCGATGCGCTGGACTCCCTTAAAGCGCGGCGATCGGGGGTGGTGCAGCGGAACTTTCAGCTCTGCCAGCCGCAGATACACCATCCTGACTGAACAGCCGACCTGCTGGGCGATGGCCTGCGCGCCCACGCGCTCCTCGACATACAGCTGCCTGAGTTTGTCCTCCGGCAGCCGCTCGTCGAATGCCGCGCGGTTCGCCACGCCGATCACGACATGCCGCCAAGGCTCGCCTCGGCGGCAGCATGGTGCCGCCGGGCCGCGGCTTGGTCTGCCCGCCGCTGCTCGGCTCGGCGCCAGGCCCGGTCGGTCGCGACCCGGCGAACCATCGGCTTCAGGTAGAAGGCGAACGCCGTGCTGTTCTGTGGCCCTGAACCGTTCTTGACATCGCGGAACAGCCGCAGGAACGTCTCCGCCACGATCTGGTCCTGTTCGCCGGAGCATTGGCTGAAGTGGCGCGCGAACCCCCTGGCAACGCGGCGATACCTGTTCATCAGGGTCACTTCGGCCGCCTGCCAGCCCAATCGCACCAGCATGAACAGGTCGATCCCTGGTGGCACACTAGTCATTCCAGCTCCCGCCGCCGACGAATTGGCCAGCAACCGGCAGGGTCGGTGCCTCTCGACCTCGCTCGTCGCCGCGGAGAGTCGAGCGCGGTGGCTCGGCGGCCGGCGTGCCTGGGCACAGCAGGTGCACCGCGGCGACCGCCAGCGACATCGTGCCGGTGGTCAGCGCGATCGTCCGCTGCACGACGTGCCACCCGTCCATGTCCGTCCCGTCCGTTGCTGGGTGCGGCGGGGCACGTGGTTCGCGCCTCTCGTGCCCCGCCGCAGGTTCAGGCGAGTGGACGGGGCTGTGTGAAGCCGGATTCCCGCCCCGTCCACCCTGGCCAGGCACAACCAGCACCGCGGCAACTTGTCCGCCGACGCTTCCTGCGAAGCGCCGTCCGGTTGATGCGGTTGAGCCCGGTCAGGTCGGCGAACCCCTGGAGCGCCAGGGGCGGTGTTCGCCGCCATGGGTTCAGGGTCGACATCCGGTGCGATCGGCAATAGGGCAGGTGGCGGGGCTGCCTCGGGCAGATTGATCAGCGGTCGGTGACGTCGCGGCTACACTGCGAAGTGACCCGGCCAAGGTGGTGCTCATGACCGAGAGGCAGCCGAACCTGCTGCTCTGCGCTGCCCGCGAGCGCACCCCGTCGACGATGAACCCGGACGAGCCAATGTCCCGGCGAGAGCTGGCGGATGAGGTGAACCGCCACCTGCGGAAGGTCACGGGCAAAGTCTTCGGGCTCGATACCCACGCGGTGGCCCGCCTCGAACGCGGAGCCGTGCGCTGGCCCTGTGACGCCTACCGCCTCGGCTTCCGGCACGTGCTTGGCGTGGCCACGGACGCCGAACTGGGATTCCAGCGTCCTCGGCCGCGGGCTTCGGGCGCCCGGCCTGGCACGGTGTCGATGACCACACGCGCGGCCGTGCCCCAGGTCGAGGAGGTGCTGATGAGTGCAGCTGACGAGTCCGCGCGGTTCCTGTCCTGGGCGGAGTCGACCAACGTCGGCCAGTTCACCATCCAGGATCTGCACTCCGACGTCCGCAAGGTGGCCCGCGCGTACCTGAAGGAACCCACGCTGCCGCTGTTCGCCCGCACGAAGGCGTTGCGGGACCGGGCATTCACCTTGCTGACCGGCCACCAGACGCCGCAGCAGAGCCAGGAGCTGTACGCCGCCGCGGGATGGTCGCTGACCATGCTGGCGTGGATGTCGGTGGACCTGGGCGAGGTCGACGCCGCCGAGACACACGCCCGGGTGGCGTGGGTGTGCGCCGAGCGCGCCGACTACAACCCGCTGCGGGCGTGGGTGCTGGCCACCAAACACACCGCCGCGTTCTGGCAGCAGGACTACCTCGGCGCCGCGGGCTATGCCGCCGAAGGCCTGCAGTACACCGAGATCGGGACCGCCCGCCTCTACCTGTACAGCGCGCTGGCGATGGACCTGGCCCGCGCCGGTGACCGCGACGGTGCCGTTGCCGCGCTCCGGCGCGCCGAGCAGGCCGCCGAGGTGGCCACGCGCGCCGAGAACGAGTTGGCCGGCCCGTTCACCTGCTCGGTGGACCGGGCCGGTTCGCTGTGGTCAGACACCGAACTGGCACTGGGCCAGGCGAGCACGGCGCTGGCGAACGCCGACCGGGCGGTCGCCGTCTTCGAAGCCACGCCGGACGGGCAGCGCAACCGCGGCTCCGAACGCATGGTCCGGCTCCAGCAGGTCAAGGCCCACCTGGTGCTCGGTGACCTGGGCAGCGCGGAGAACGCGCTCGCCCCGGTGCTGGAGACGGCGCCGGAGCACCGCATCCACCCGCTGCTCAATCGCGTCCGAGAGGTGGACGAGATGGTGACCGGGGTCGGCGGGGCGGTGGCCGGCCGGGTGCGGGATTCCATCACCGCCTTCGGCCGTGAGACGGTGCTCAAGGAACTGACGGCATAGCCCGGGAGGCGAGCAGGTGCCCGAACTGGAGCCGATGCGGAACCACTGGTGGTGGCGACCTGGCTGGCGGGTCGGCCGTTCCTTCTACACCTGGCACGTGACCTTCGCCGACCAGCCCGAAGCGCAGCGTCTGGTCGGTGACTACGAGCCGGTGCTCTCCGCGCTGCCGACGCTCGACCCGATCCCGGTGCGCTGGTTGCACCTGACGTTGCAGGGCATCGGGTTCACCGACGAGGTGGCCCGCGGCGACGTCGACCGGATCGTCGCCGCGGCACAGCAACGGTGCGCCGGCCTGGCGCCGATCGCCGCGACCATCGGCCCGGCTCTGACAGATCCCGAAGGCGTCCAGATGCCGGTGCGGCCGTTGGCCTCGCTCGCCGAGCTGCGGCTGGCGATCCGCGCGGCGATCGGCGACGTCTGGGGTCAGGACAACGTTCCCGAGCCCCAGGAAGGGTTCCGCGCGCACGTCTCGCTGGGCTACTCCAACGCGGCGGGGCCTGCCGAACCGGTGGCGCGGGCGCTCGACGAGCACGGCGCGCACACCGCGGCCGTGACCATCTCCTCGGTGTCGCTGATCGACCTCAATCGCGACCGGCAGGCCTACGAGTGGACGGACGTGGCAACCACCCGGCTGGGCGGGTGAGGAACCCGGAGGCTCAGCGCCCGCCGTGTGCCAGCGACCGAAGGCGCCGGGACAGCACCTGAAGCTGGGCGGCACCCAGCAACATCCCGTACGGCAGCTCGGTGTCGCGGAGGCGACGAAGCACCGCCGCCGCGCCGACGTAGACGAGGTCCGGCCCACACACCAGCGCCGCCTGGCCCTGCCTGGCCGGGCGGGCCGACCTAGTCGGCCAGGCGAACGCGGCCGCGGCTGGTCCCGGGCTGCACCGCAACCGGGCGAAGTGCTCCTGCCCGTCGAGCCGGACCTCCTGGAGGGCGGCGCGCCCGAGAGCGCGGTGCCCCAACCGGTGTTCAACCGCGGCCGTGGTCAACGGGCCCGGGTTCCAGCCAACCCAGTGCCGCCCGCGGCGAACCGTGAGCTGCCAGCGCGGCTCACCGGCCTCGCCCCAGGTCAGGACCGGCAGCGCGTACTCGGCCGCCTCCGGGTCGGACACCGGGACGTAGTCCACCCACATCTCCAGCGTCGCCTCCACCACGGTGGCCGCGACAGCGGTGCCGGAGATCGCGTTCAGCGGGACCCGCACGAACCGCTCGTCGTGGTCGATCAGCAGGATCGGGTCGGCACCGTCCGGGTCGACGAGTTCGGCGTGCCAACCTCGGTCCCGCATGGCGGGGATCCATCGGGTGCGCAAGGCCCGTACAAACTGGTGCGTACTCATAGTTCCTCCTTCAATGCCGAGGCCAGCTCGGGGACCAACCCGGCGAGGCTGGCCAGCAGCTGTTGTTCGGCGACGGTCAGGCGAACCTCGATCAGATCGAGGTGGAGCAGCGGGTAAGGCCGGGAACGCACGCGGGCGAGCCCCAGTGCGGCGAGTAGTCCGTTCCAGGCCGGATGAGCGGTGGTCGGCGTGGGTGGGAGGCCGCGGCACACCTCGTGCGCGAGGCGGACCAGGTCGGCGGAGAGCCAGTAGCTGAGCGCGTGCTCCGGCGTAGTGGTGGCGCGGATGTTCATGCCTGGAGAGGTCGCGACTTCACCTGGCCGCGCGGCACCGGCCCGGTGTTACCGTGGAGGTTCACCTCGGACAGCGTTCCGAAGGAGATGAGCACCGTGGACCGCCCGCACGTCCCGCACGAGTTCCAGCCCTTCGACGATGCCTACTTCGGCATCGACCGCGGGCACCTCCGCGCGGGCGAGGAGTTCCTCCGGCTCGACCGCGAGCGGGATTGGTCGGACACGCGCCAGCGGGACGAGGAGATCACCGGCAGCATCGCCGAGGCCGGCGACCGGCAGTTCACCGAGTACGCGCAGCAGGATCTCACCGACCTCTCCGGTGGCTTCGACCCCGGCGGTTACTGACCAGCCACCAGCCCTTCCGCAGTGCGTTACCAGGACTCAGGTCCGAGTAACCACTGTCCATTTCGGAAGGACTGGAACATGCGTAGGTCGAGACTCATCCCGCTGGTCATCGCGTCCACCACGATCGTGGCCACCGGGATCCCGGGTGCCGCCGCGTCAACCCATGCGCCGAATCGCACCTTCGAGCAGGTGATCGCCTGCGAGTACGTGGTGCGGTGGCCCGGCACCCACAAGTTCGCCACATCGCAGTTCGACGTCGACGAGTCCATCGAGTACCTCCGCAGCGACGCGTTGGTCTGGGCCGACCCGCGCAACTTCGTCAACCGCCGACACCCGCGGGAGCACTTCACCGTCCGTGAACTCGCCGGGTCCGGCGGCGGATGGGTCATGGCCGCCAGCCTGGCGAAGACCTCGGCCAAGTGCCTGCCGCTCTAGCCCGGCACCGGCAGAGCGACTGCGTTACCTGAATCAGTGACCGGCAAAGCCAAGGAGGTGAACCACCGTGTCAACCGACCCGCCCCTGCGACAGGCCCTGAGCCGCCTGGGCATCATCGCCGCCGCGCGGCACATCGGCCGCTTCGAGCAGCCGATGCGCGTTGGTTGCCCGCGCTGCGGAGACCGTCTTCCGGCTGGTTGGTCCGGCCGGTGGAACTGCACGTCCTGCGCGTGTGGCGGCGACCAGGTCGACTACCTCACCTCGACCGGACTGTCCTTTCCCGCTGCTCGAAACCTGTTGCTGGACAACGCGACATCCTGGTCGAGCTGGGAGAAGGAGGCCCTGCGCAGAGCACTGCCGATGCCGTACCTGCTGGGACGGCTCGGGATCCCGTTGCGGCACGGTCGAATCCGCTGTCCGGACGGCTCGATGCATCGACGGGGCGACGTGACCCCGTCGTGCGCGGTGTACCCGGACGCGGTGCACTGCTTCGCCTGTGGGTTCCACACCGACATCTTCGGTGTGTGGGCACGGATGCGGTCCGTCGAGTTCCGGATCTCCTGGCTGGAGCTGCTCGCGCTCGCGCAGGAGCTGGACGGCCCGGTCACCGTGAACCCCGGGCTGGTGCGCGGTGGCGGGACTCAGGACGGCTCGGCGTACGCCGAGCTGTACGGGGCCGTGCTGGACTGCTGCGAGCCGCTCCCGGACACGCCCGTGGCCGGATACCTGGCAGGCCGGGCGATCAACCCGGTGCTGGCCGGGGAGTTCGGGGTTCGCTGGGTGTCCAACCCGGGGCTCGGCCGGATCCAGCGACTGCTCGGCCAGTACCCGGCCGAGTTCGTCGCCGCGGCCGGTCTGGTCGAGGGCGACGGATTGTTCGTGCTCCGGCAACACCGGTTGATCTTCCCTGCCCACCAGGACGGGAAGATCGTGTGGCTCCAGGGCCGGTCCACCCGGGAGGGTGTGGCCAAGCGGTGGCGGTGGCGGTCGCTGACCGGCATCACCCCGTGTCCGCTGGGACTGCCCCAGCTCCTGGACGCCACTGCCGAGGAACCGGTCCACGTAGCTGAAGGTCCGACCGACTGGCTGGCCATGGCCAGCACCGGGCGGACCGTGATCGGGGTGCCCTGGGCACAGGCGATCGCCACCTGGTGGCTTCGCCTGCTCGCCGGACGGCGCGTCGTGCTCTGTCACGACGCAGACGATGCCGGCGAACTGGGCGCGCAGCTGTGGCGCGAGCGCCTGCGACCGTTCCGCGCAACGGTCCAGCGACTGCCGCTGCCCCCGGGAACCGATCTGTGCGACTGCCTTGTCCTCCTCCAGTCGCAAGGTCGGCCCGGCGAACTGCCTGCGCCGGTTGCCCTGCCGGAGCCCGTCGAGTAGGTCACCTCGACGCTCCGGTCACCCTACGGTGGAGCGCGCTCACCCCCCAGCGCGCTCCACCCCTTCTTCCCGTTGTGTGCCAACCACCTTCTCCGGGCCGCGTTACCTGACCTCATGGGCGCCTCATTCGCTCCTCACCGTCAGCAGGCAGATTTGCCTTAGCCCTCAAGGAGGTTCGGTTCGTCATGGTTGACCTCGACGCACCAGCTCGCCCCGTCCGGACACTCAGCTGGCCTGAGCTGCTCGACCACCTCCGCGCCAACACTCCGACCGCCGGGGCGCCACAGGCCCTCGGGCTCGACGTCTCCGGCCTGGCCGAGGACGGTCAGATTCGTGTGGTGCCAATGGATCGCGCCATGCCCGTGCTGGTCGCCGATATCACTGACGCCGACCCGCGCGAGCTGGGCGCGTTGGACAGCTCGCGCCGGATCAGGTGGGTGGCCGCGGACCTCTTGGCGACCGCGACGACGCTTGCCAGAGCAGGAGTTCGGCTTCGGCGGGGCTACTGCGTCACCTCGGCTCGGCGACTCGTCGACGGCTACCACCGCGCCGACTCCGGTCAGCTCAACGGTGGTGACGTGAGCGAGGACTACCGCCAGGCTCAGCTGTCCCTCCGCGCCACCACGCACGCCAGTTCGCTGGACCGGTTGGTCGACATCGACTCGGCGAACGCCTTGGCCGCTGCCGATCTGAACGCCGACGGCATCCCGTGGGACGCCGCCCGCCACCACGAAGTCCTGGCGGCCCTGCTCGGTGAGCCAACCGAGTCCGGGTGCTATCCGCGGCTGTCCGAACTGGACGAACAGATCACGGCTGCCTTCGGTGGCGCTCGATTCCGGTGGCGCACCGAAGTGCCGGAAGCCTTCGACGGCGAGGGCCTGCAGGTGCGGGGGTCCAGGGTCTCGGACTTCGAGCATCTGGCCCACCCGGCGGTGCCACCGCTGACCAGCTGGCGGCACCTGGACATCCTGGCCAACCGGTTCGGCTACGAGTGGGCCGCTCGCTGGACCCATGACGGACGCTGGTGGCCGGTGTTCCACCCGGCCGCAACGTCAACCGGGCGCTGGACCGCCGAAGGTGGCGGTCTTACCTTGCCGCACTCGTTGCGTCGGTGTGTGCGTGTCCAGGCTGGTCGACGGTTGGTCATCGCGGACATCTCACAGCTGGAGCCCCGGATCCTGGCCTACCTGGCCGGCGACCGGACCTTGCTCGGGCTGGCCGAACGCGGTGACCTGTACGCCGAACTGGGTAACCGACTCGGCGTGGACCGGGCCATGGCCAAAACGATTCTGCTGGCCGCGCTGAACGGTCGGCGATCCGTCAAGGCCAGGGAAGCGTTGCGGCCGTTCACCTCGGCGTGTTCCGACACGATGGATCTGCTCGCCGAGTACGAGCAGCGGGCCCGGCATGGGGCGACGGTGCGCACCGAACTGGGGCGCACCATGCCGCTGCCGGACGTGCCCACTGTGGCAGCCATCGAGACCGCCTCAGTCAGGCGTACCGCCGAGCAGCGGTCCCTGGTGGCCCGAGCCGGTCGCCGAGGGCGCAGCTTCCCGGTGCAGGGCACCGCGGCGGAGGTCTGCTGTGCCACGCTGGCGATCCTGCGCACCCAGTTGCGGGACCGGGACGCCCGGCTGGCCGCGTTCCTGCACGACGAGTTCGTGCTCGACGTCGCCGAGGACTCCGTCGAGGAGGTCACCCTCCTGCTCCGGCAGGCCGTGCACCTCGGCGCCGCCTGGGTGCTGGGCCTGGAGGCCCTCAGCCTGCCGTTGAGTATTCGCACCGGTTCGGACTGGGGCGTCAGGGAACCCTGACCCAACAACGAGATTCAGTGGGCAGGGCGTGAACGAACGCCCTGCCCACTCCCGTACCCACGGATCAGCCGGGCGGGTCGAGGAGTTCGCGTACCCGCGCATACAGCTCGTTCTCCACCGCAGCCGCCGTCCGATGGTGGATGCCGCAGGCCGCGATGCGCCGCTGAGCTTGTCCGCACACCCGGCGGAGCACGTGCACGGCCACCCCACGGCACAGGCGCCGCGCCACAAACGGATCAGCGGTCTCCGGGGCGTACAACAGCGCCAACGTGGCCACGGTCGCCTCCGAGTGGGAGTCGACGGCGTGTTCGGCGTTGCCTGCTCCGTCAACCACATCGTTGGCAACGTCCAAAGTGGACTGCTTGCCGGGGAGCAGCGAGAGGATGCGGGCGACCTGGAGCTGGTCCTGACCGTTGAGGGGCTCGCCGTCTGCGGCGCGGAAGGCGCGGACCTTGTTCAGCGCGGTGTGGCCGACGGTGGCCCGCCAGTGGTCCGCGGCCTGTTGCCGGACGCGCTGGGTCAGGTGACCGGTCCACGTACCGCGTTCCGGATCGTAGGTCCGCGCGGCGGCCAGGATCCACAACCGCAGTTGCTGGGCGAGATCCTCCGCTCCGCCGAGCAGATCTCGCAACGGGCCGCGCTGGGCCCGGATGGCGTGGCGGGCCAGCCCCATCGCCTGCTCCAGCAACAAGGCCAGCCGTTCGGGCGGTATCCGGGTCAGGTCGCGGTGGCCGGAGTTACCGAGGGGCACCTCGGTCCACCAGGCGTCGACGGTGCAGGCGTTCATGAGACTTCTCCTGGTGTCGCGGTCAGCCTGGGGTCGAGATCCCACAACAACTCGGCGAGCCTGCGAGCGGACCGAACCCCGGCCAGGATGGCCTCCTCGCCTTGGAGTGCCTGCCCGATGGTGCCCGCGGACAGGGAGACGGTGATGAGAAACTCGTCAGCGAGGACGACCGCGACCGGCAGGCCGATCAGGCCGAGCTGGGTCAGGGCGGCCTCGATCCGCCGGGTCCCGCACTCCAGCCGCCACAGCGGCACCCGGAAGCGGATGTGCAGGGGAAACGGGGCGTCGGGGTCCAAGTCACCCGGCATTGGCGAAGAGGTGAGCATCGCGAGGTCCTCTCGTACGGGGCGACTGCTCGGACTCACTGACAGGTAACGCGCCGCGTTGTGGCTGGTTGGGGAGAGGGCGCCGGAGGTGTTCCGGCGCCCTCCGGGCCTACTTGGTGGCGGCCAGGGTGACCAGGTCCGGCCATTCCAGGAACGCGCGCCAGACGTGCTCGTCGGGCGCACCGGGGGTGAGCCACAACCGCCAGTACGACGCCAGCCCGGGGCTGCGCTGTTCGCGGACGGCGTTGCTCAGCTCCCGGTGCAGCTCGGCGAGCAAGGCCACCTCGGTCGCCGGGACCGCGGGAAGCCGCGCGGCGAGCAACCGGCGCACCTCGGCGCGGATTACCTCGACCGCGTGTGCGCGTGGGCTCGATGTGCCGAAGTCCGACGGGGCGGTGTCGGGATACCGCTTGTGGAACAACGCGAACTCCGCACTGCCCCAGTCGGTCGGGTCGGCCACGGTGAACCGCCGCAGGGCGTTCCGGTATCCGGTCAGCACCGCGGTCAGCGCGCCGAACGCCTCACCCGCCTCTTTCACGTCGTCAGAGTTGATCAGCCGCCCGTAGGCCGCGCCGATCTCCTGGTCGGCCGGGCGACCGAGTTCGGCGAGCCCGGTGCGCACCGTCTGCACCAGCTCGGCCAGCGGCTGCTTCACCTCCTCGGTGTACTCGGCCGGCCAATCTGCGACGGCGTCCAGGACCGCCTGGCGAACGAGCCTGAGTTCGGCGGTGAAGGTGGTCATCCGGTCCCACGCCTGCACGACATCCCGGTACCGCCGGGCCTGGTGCTCGGCGAAGTCGGAGAGCCGCCCACCGCCGGCCACATGCGCGGCCAGCGCCAGGTAATGCGCCCGGCGCATCGGCATGAGTCCCCGCAGATCGGGGATGTCCCCGCGCAGGATCTGATACCACCGGCCGAGTTCAGGCGTGTAGTGCAACGCGAACGCCCGAACAGACCGGTGCCGCTTGACCGGTGCGGCGATCAGCCAGCTGGGCGACATCCTGCGCGAGGTGTAGGAGGAACTCGCGACCGGCAGGCCGTTCTCGTCGATGGTCCTGCGCAGCCAGGCCCCGCAGCGCATCACCGCCGCCACGGCCGCACCGGCCGACAACGGTTCTGTGGTGGTGCCGGCCATCATGCTGGCTACCTTGACCGGGAGACCTTGCCGGATCGCGGTGTGCAGCAGATCGAGCTGGGCTGCGGTGAGCACCTCGTAGCTGATCGACGGGGTTTCCAGCTCCGCGGTACGCGGGTGGACTGGTCGTGGGTGGCGGTGCACCTGGAACTCCCCCGACGATTCGCCCAGCAAGGGCACCAGGCGGTCCGGCGCCCGGAGTTCGGGCACCTTCGCCAGCCAGGTCCGCAGTCGGCGCAGGTCCTCGTCGAAGTCGATCCGGCTGCGGTGGGCGTGGTTCCACACCGAGTCCGCGAGGTTGTCCGTGGTGCACAGCAGGTCGGCCAGCGCACCGTGGCGCACGCCGACCGAGGGCGGAATCCGCAACGGTGGCTGGGTGATGCTGTCCGGGGTGAGCGCGGTCGGGCGGATGGAGCCGTGCAGGATGCCGTGGACGACAGCGGCGGTGGTGGCCGCTGAGACCGTGCAATGGCTGTCCTGCAACACCGAGCGCACCCGAGCGAGCAGCAGGCGGTTGGGGGCCGCCCGTTTCCGTGCCGCGGTCGCGGTCTCCCACAGCGTCCTGATCGCGCTGCGCGCCCGCGGTGGTTCCTCCCGTGACTGACGGACCAGGTTGCCGACGGAGTGCACCACGGTGTCCAGCTCGGCCAGCTCGCGCAGATCCCGCTCCACACATCGCACCAGCCCTGCCCGGTCCACAATGGCCCCGACGGTCGGCGCGCTCATGGCTGTTTCCCGTCGACGTCCGCGGTCTCCGGGCCCGCGGTGGTCTCGTCGATACGGGTGGCGGGCTGGGCCCATCTGAGTCCGTCCTCGCTCGCCCACCCACACAGCAGGTGCGGTTCGGCGAGCCTGGTGCGGATCCGTACCAGGCCGGGATCGTCGACCTGGTGCAGGGCGAGGAGGTCGCCGTGCCGGGCCGAGACCCAGGAGTGCACGCCGCCGTACTGGGCGCGGAAGAGCACGTCGAGCACCGGAACCATCTCCGGCCGCGCCGGGTCCAGGACCGCCGCCGCACACCGGGCGAGTTTGGCAAGTACGGCCTCGACCTCGTCGATGTCGGCGGTGGCCACCGGCTCGCCCGCACGAAGGTCGGGCCGTCCCCACAGCAGGAACAGCGCGTGCCGTTTGCTGTCGAGTTCGGCCTGCGGCGGCAGGTTGCCGCCCTTGACCGGGACCGCCCACGTCGCCTTGTGATGGTACGTGCCGTGCCGCGGGTTGACCCCGATCCACTGCCAGTGCCGGGGACCGATCTGGTTGAGCCAGTGGTTGCCGTGGCCGCGGTCCGGCTTGCTGCCGATGCCGATGACCACCCCGGGATGCGCCCACGAGGGCACGTTCTTGTGGCTCATGGCGCTCCTCCCTTCCTTCCTGCGAATCACGTGTCGGTGGCGCCCGAGGCGGCGCACGGCAGTCCACCCGGCCGGGGCGGCTACGCGCTGCGGCGCCGGGCCGTCCCACCGGTCGGACGTGGCTCCAGGTAACGCGGCGCGCGTTACCTACCCGGGCAAGGGCCCACGCGGGTCTAGGACTGTCCTTTGGCAACTCCACAGCAGAGACGTGGCCGTCCGGCCGCGCCGCGGTCCCGGCCGTCCACAAGAGACGGAGACAGCGAATGCACGCCGATTCATCCGGGGACCGCGAGGAGCTGCTGCTGGCCGCCTGCCTCGTCCGCGAACCCTCTCTCGCCGAGGGCCGCACCGGGCTGGTGGTCCGCGGCGTGGAGGAGTTCGTCGACCCCAGCCTGGGCCGGGCCTTCGACCGCCTCCGCGAGATCCGGGCGACCCACCCCCAGCTGGCCACGGTCGGCATCCGCTACAACCTCGACCAGGGCCTGCACCCACACCTGGACCGGGCCCTGGCCGCCTGGGACAGCGAGGCCGAACAACGACATCCACAACTGCCGGCCTGCCCGGACGAGGTGGAGGTGCTGGCCGCTCTGGTCAGCCGCGGTGCCCGGCATCGCCGCTTCGACACCCTGATCCGCGCCATCGCCCACCACTACCGCTCCGGCGACAACGACCGCGCCGCCGAGTCCGTGCACGAGCTGCTCGACCTGGTGCGCACCGACGACGACCAGTGGGTCGCCGCCGACCCCTACGCCGAACACGGCGCCGAGGTGCTCCGGCGGGAGATGGAGGTCCACGGCACCGGTCGCGGCTTCCCCGTCCACCCGGAGCTGGACGCCCTGCTCCACCAACGCGCCGACTGGCAAGGCGAACTGGTGCTGCTAGGGGCCAGAACCAAGGTCGGCAAGACCGCCCTGGCCTGCTGGTGGGCCAGCCGCCTGGCCGGCTCGGCCGGCACGGTCGCCCCGGAGTCCCAGGTGGTGTTCTTCTGCACCGAGATGACCCGCGCCGAACTCCTGGCCCGGATCCAGCAGTACCTGCCCGACCCCGAGCAGATATTCAGCCCCACCCCGCTCGGACGGCCGAGGTTCCTGCTGTTCGGCAAGGAGTTCTTCGCCCGCACCGGCAGCGACCCGGACAAGCGACTGGCCGCGTTCAAGGCCGAGATCCGCCGCTTCGCCGTGGCCAACCTTCGCTGGTCCGAACAACACGGCCTGCCGGTGGCGGACTGCTGGCTGGCAGGGGTGTTCGTGGACTATCTGACCTCGATGCTGGCCGCGGGCAACGACTTCACCGTGTGCGAGGAGTTCATCCGCGGCGCCGACACCAGCCTCCGGGTCTTCGACCCCGGCTGGTTCGGCCTGGGCGGCCGTCAGTTCGCCGACCTGGCCGGACTGCCCAGCAACGTCATGGTGTGCGAGCAGGTCAACGCCCGCCGCGAACCCATCCCCAAGATCACCACCGACCTCCGCACCGGACAGACCCACCGGCCACCGCTGGAACCGCCGGCGCCGACCGAGGTCAACGGAGCGCGCTCGACCTTCGAGACCGCCAGTGTGTTCTGCATGCTCGCCCGCGATCACGAAGGCCGGGTTCACCCGCCGGAGCAGGCGGTACTGCGGATCTCCGGCCGCTCGGTGGCCACCCGCCAGCTACCACTGCGCTTCGTCGGCGGCAAGTTCGAGTTCCCCGGCGACCCGGCACCCACCCGCGAACAGGTCGCGGTCGACCAGGTCGAGGAGGCGCCGGTGGACCAGGCAGACGAGCACGCGGCCCGCCTGTGGTTGCTGCCCAGCTACGTGGTCTCCCCACCGGCCACCGAGCATGCTGATGGCACGCTGGTGGTCGCCCGGGACATGTGGGTCCCACTGGACCCGCAGGTCGACGGCTGGCAACCAGAACCCCTCAAACCCTGACCACGCTCTGCTGCAGCGCCCATGAACAGCTCCACCCCGGGACGCCGCCTGCCACCCCTGCCGGTCGGGCAGGGGGGCAGGCGGCGCCCCTCTCCCTTGCCCCGCGGCAGGCCAACCGCGCCGAGACCGGGGTTCCCAACAACATCACGCAAGCGCTGACCGTTCCCCTCTGCACTCCTTCAGGAAGCTAGGACTGGCCGTACAGGCCGAATTCGGCGACCTGATCGCCGCCAACCAGCCCACGGCTGACGAGACCCCGGGGGCGGAGATGCGCAGCCGACTCGACCTGCTCCTCCGCGTTGTCTGCCAGACCTACAGCCTCTGCCCGGATCCGCTGCTATCAGCTCATTGGCTCATGTCTCCCTTCTACGTCAAGAGAGATCCGAGAAATAGCGTTCTTCGGCATGAAGATTTGCCCATTCGGCACCGATCCCAAATCGTCTGTCCAGTTGAAGTGCCGACTTCGTAACAGCAGCGGGCTTACGGGCTACGAGTTTGCGCCGTGGCCTGTGGCCCACCGAGCCGGCGACCAGAACCCGCTGCCGGACGAGAGCGAAACCCACCAGTCACCGTTGACGCGATCGAACGTAACGATGTCGTCTCGACCGTCACCCTCGACATCGGCGAGAAACTGCTCATGCGTGCCGACACCGTGACCATGCGCCCACGCAGTAGGTGACCAGAACCCGCTACTGGAAGACATGCCAGCGTCCCAGTGACCATTGCTCGCAAAGAAGTAGGTCGCATCCGCTCGGCCGTCACCGTCGATGTCGCCGACGAAACGAGAGTTGCTACCCATGCCATGTCCGACTGACCACAGACTGTAGCCGGCGAAACTCGACCCTGATGACGGTGCGACATACCACTTGCCGTTATCCGCGAAGTACACGCCAGCATCTGCTTTGCCATCGCCGGTGAAATCGGCGATCTGCTGACTCGCACTGCCCGCTCCGTGTCCCACTGTCCATCGACTGGGCGGCCAGAATCCACTGCCGGCGGACAGCGAGACCCACCAATCACCATTATTTTTGTCGAATGTCACCAGGTCAGCCCTATGGTCACCACTGACGTCGACAACCCACTGCCGATGCGTGCCGATACCGTGTCCGCTCGCCCACGAAGTTTCCTGCCAGAACCCTGACCCGGACGAGAGGTTGACATACCAGGTTCCAGTGGAGAGGTATCCGGCCACCAGATCGGCCCTTCCGTCACCCTCCACATCAGCAACGAAGTACTTGTCCGCTCCGATCGTGTGTGCGTAGGACCAACTCGACGCCGTGGCGAACCCGCTACCTGTGGAAAGCGCCACCATGGCGGTGCCCGTGTCCTTGAACATCACGACGGCGTCGTCCTTGCCGTCACCGTTCACGTCGCCAGTCAGCCGAGTACCGACACCGCCCTGCGGAACGTCCTTGATGTGAATGAAGTTGCTCGGCCAGTCTGACTGTCCCCGTTGGTAGCGACGGCGGGCTGTCGTTCCATCCCAGCTGTCATCGGTTGTTTCGATCGCATCGGCGGTCACAGACTCGACGTAGGCGACGTGGTTGCTCTCCCACTGGGCGATCGCACCGACCACGGGATTTCCGTCGACCGTGAACCCCTTGAACCGCGCTTGATCATCCCACTGGTGCGCGTCGCCCAGGTTGTCGGGATTTGTGGCACCGTTACTCGCCAGGCGGAATGCTGCATAGTTGGTGCAGTTGTGACCCCGCGAGTCAACTTGATAGCCCCATGTTGGCTGCCCTTGATAGCCGGTCGAACTCACACAGCTGTATCCGTAGTTCGGACTTGAGCACATCACGGTCGAAGCCTCCGCAGTGCCGACGCCGCCGACCTGCGCCACAACCCCACCGAGCATCACCACCGCACCAGATAAGAGGCTGCGACCACGCCTTCGACTACTACTCAATTTCGACTCCATCAATCAGCCTCCAGAAGAGATCAAATAGCGGGCAACAGTTAGTCGCCAGAAGTGACACATGTGATACACAAATCCGACATAACCACTCGAATGCGCGCGCCTCTTCACATCAAGACATCGGCAGCACTGGTCTGGCCAGACTGACCACCAGCATGATCGCGGATTCATGCGGGGACAGCGAGATCCGGCGGAAGGTCCTGGCTGGAGAGTTGAACCGGGTGCCCGCCAAAGGATGACCTTCGGGACGCGGCTTGATCGCCTCGCCGGCTCCTGCCAGTGCCTTGTTCGCAGGGAGGAGTCTGGGCCGGAATCAGGTTCTCGGGCCTCGCGACAGCGCCTCGGGTTCGGGCCTTGGCGGGTGCAGGCAGCGTGCATCTGCTCGGCTAGTGAAGGTGGATCGAACGTTGGTCGTCACGAGGCTGTCCGACTATGCGACGTTGTTGTTCAGTTCTGCCCGGGGCAGCCCCGGTACCTGCCCTTTCCCAGCAGCCCGGCTTGCCGAACCTGGACTCGTTGCCGGAATCGCACCACCTCGGACGGCACCCAACCAGGGGGCCAGCGCACAGTCGCCGCGGTGAGATTCCAACGGCCACCGGGTGAACGGGGCAACTCAGCATCCCTTGCCGAGATCTCCGTCCACCCGCTCCAGCACGTGGTGGGCCCCTGATCGGCGCGGCCCCTCCTGGCCCCACCACGTCCTCCTCGCGGACGAAGTAGGCGCCCATGGACAACCAGTTCGTTGTGCTCGCCCCGCTCGGCCCGACCGTCGGCAGCACGATCGCCGTGGCGTTGGCCTGCCGGTATCGAAGGCGAGGTGCCCTCCGTGCCTGCCACCCTAGGGATTCGCCCGGCGTGCCAGAACACCGGCGGCAAGAACGTGTGGGGCCCCTCGCGAGCGGGCAAAGCGTGCACAGCCTGATCCCGTGCCCGCAGTAGGGCTGTGCGCACGTCGGCCAGTTCCGCGCGAGGCAGTCACTTCGCGGCCTCGAACCGAAGGCCGTCAACGTGATCCCGATCCGGAGAACAGGTTGATCGTGACGTCCACCCCGAACAGCGAGCCCTGCCCGATCTGCGCACCGGACGACCCCCACCGGTTCCTCCTGGCGGCGAACATCTCCTCAGCCACCGCCGCCGGTCCTGGCCAGCGCGTGCCGAGCCTGCGGCGACCAATGCCCGGCTCAGCGAGCGGTGGTTCTTGGCGAATGTCATCCGCACAGTGCGGCCGACCACGGCACGGAACTTGCCGTGCTGGCCGTCGTGACGCACCTGTCGGAGGCCGGCCGGTGGCTGCCCGATGCCGCCGTCGGCACTACGACGCCGCTCTGCACCGCCACTCCGCGGCCTACGGACGGATTGCCACCCTCCTCACGCGGCGCTGCGCGATCTCCTTGTTCATCGCCGAGTTGCTACTCGGCCTGATCATGCACGGCGCCGCCGAAGTGCTGGTCCTGCCACGCAAGATCGAGGACCTGTTCACCCTGACCGGCGTACTCGTGCTCACAGGGACGGGCGCGGCGCGCACCGCGCAGCTGGAGGACCGGTTGGGCGCCGTGCTGCTGGCCGGACCGTACGTCACCCGGAGTCCAGCCTGGCCCTGAGACCCGCACCTGGTGCACCAGGTCCACCAACGACCAGGAGACCAGCCCCATGTCCGAACCAACAACGCCTGAGCAGCCGGCGGCCAATGGCCCGATCCTGCCCATGTTCACCGAAAGCGAGTCCGCCGCCAACTTCCGCCAGCCGGGGTCGCGGTGGCGAGCGGCGCCCCACTCCCTTGCCAGCTACCCTCGACAGGCCTACCACGCCGAGACCAGGGGTGTCTGGTGGACTCCGACGACATCACACAAGCGCTGGCCACGACCCTCACCCACCGCGTCACCACCGCGTTGAACCTGGCACCCAGCAAGATCGACTCGCTGGAGGACCTCCTCTACCGCGCGATCAAGCCTCTCCAAGGGCAGGAACGCTCGCCGTTGCCCTCCTCGCTGCTGCAGGAGGCCCAGAACGGTCGCATGCAGGCCGAACTCGACGACCTGGTCGCCGCCAACCAACCCACGGCGGACAAGACCGCGGCGGGAGATCTGCGCAGCTGGATCGACGTGCTCCTTGGCGTCGTCGGTCAGGCCTACAACCTCTCCCCGAACTCGCTGGTGTTCACCACCGGGCGATTCGCCGCCGCTCTCCGCGCGATCGGGTTGCCGGAGTCACGGTGAGCGGTGACGGTCGGGTGGCACCAAGTTCCACCCCGGAGCGCCGGCACCGCTGACGGGCCCGCGTTACCTGAGTTGGTGTTCGCGCCCACCGCGTGAACCCGCACGTTGACAGCTCAACAACGCGTACCCGAACGGCGCCTGCGCCAGGGCGTTCCCGCAACCGCTGGAAGGCGGTGGCAACCCCTGGCTGCCCCGGATCGGGACCGATCGCGGGGCTCTGGCGTGCCAGGGATCATCATGTACGGAATCAAGTACCTGGCGCGACGGCGCAAGGCAAAGGCCCTGTGGCTCCACCTGGGCGATAGCTCAACCCGGCTGATCGAGACCGACACGGCCGCCAAGGTGGAACTGACCGCGACGTTCGCCGATCCCCAATCCAAACGGGACACGATCGTCCGGGTCGTGGTTCGCCACTCCCATGGCGAGCCCGCAACTGCCGAACTGGTGCTGATGTGGCAGCCCTCCGGGATCAGCCTCTACTGCGACGCCGACTGCGTCATCCAACCGTGCAAGCACCACGAGGCGTTGTTGGAGGCCGGCATGCAGCTCGACGGCGCCGCTGGCGCCGCCGTGCGCGAGGCGATGAACAACATCGACAGGTTCACCCTCAGCAGCGGCGTGTCAGAGGAGGCCGAGTTCACCGATGAAGATCGTCTGATCTTCATCCCGGTGCTCATGCGCTGGCACCCGGCAGCCGCCGCACTCCGGCCGGTCCAAGTCCCGCCACTGCAACCGAATGCCTGTTGGTCAAAGGAACTGTGCGAACGGATCCCGGATACCGGTTCACTTGCCCGAGCCGTCACCAACGAGGCGGTCGAGCAGCAGATGGAGAATCTCACCGCCCTGGAGCGTCGAGTCTTTCTGCTCTCCGGTCCTTCCGGCAGCGGCAAGTCCGCCACCCTGGCCAGGATCGCCGCCCGCCGCGGCGTTCCCTACCTGACCGTCAACAGCCCAGAGCAGGTCGAACTGTTCCGCGTCGGGCTGGAGAGCGGGGCCACGGTCCTGCACCACAGCCTGCTCGTGCAGGCGGTCCAGCAGCCGTGCGTGATCGAACTGGTGGACTTGCACCGATGGGCGGATCGAATGGACGTGCTCGACGCGATCGAGCCGTTGCTCAACCCGACCGCCACCCGCCTGCGGGCCTACTACCCGATCACCGGCGGCGCGATTGACGTTCCCCTGGATCCGCAGGCATTGATCGGTGTCACAACGAACCGGCCGAGTTTCGACTTCGGCGCGAAGTGGCTGGAACGCTGGACGGTGTTGCCCGTGCCGCAACTCAGCCAGAACGCCTTGGCCGAGGACGGATTCCGGGCAGGTAGCCGGGTTCTGCACGAACTGGTGCGCCGCGGCCTGGCCCCGTTGGACAAGAAGGAGAACGCGCTGAAGGAGTTGGCCGCCTTCGCCAACCTCGTGGCGACAACGGTGTGCCAGCTCAACAACGACCAGCTACTTGGCTCCCGGCATACCTGGGGCACTCGCACGGTGCGGGAAGCCGTCGAGCGACGAGCCTTCGGCGACCCACCGAACGAGATCGCCGTAGGCATCTTCGCCGGCAAGTTGCCGCGCGATCCCGCGCTTGCGCTGCACGCGCTGTCCCTGGTGCACGGGCACAGCGGCTGGGGCAAGCCCAAGGTGACGCAGTTCCCCTTCGGTTCGCTGGTGTCCGACCAGCAACTCCAGGCGGCCTTCCCCGAGATCGGCGGCAAGGTCGAATGAACGAGTACGAACCCGTACTGCGACGGGCCTTCAGCATTCTCGTGCCCGGCCACCGGGTGTTCATCCGGCCCGCAGAACAACCAGCGACCGGGCGCAATCCACTGGGCTTCACGGTGGACTTCCCCGTCGCATGGAACCTGGCAGCCCGTTTCTGCACGCCCGTGTGGGAGGAACTCACTGCACCGTTGCAGTACCAGATGATCGCCTACCTGGCCGGCCACGAGGCCATGCACGCCTGGGAAACTACCCAAGGCCATCAGCCGCTGCCGACGACCACGTTGCCCGGCATCGTGGGCAACATCCTGGCCGACATCCGCGGCGACTACCTGCCGGTGCTGGACAGCCTCAACAACTGGCCGCTCAACCGGGAACTGGCCTACCAGATCCTCCTGGAGCCCTGCGGCGAACCGGCCGACGCCGCCGCCGACAGCTCGGTGGTCGAAGACGCCGTGCGCCTGCTGTCCTGGGGATTGATGATCATGCGTTGCGGTCGCCTCCGCTGCGCCGACGGCACCGAAACCGACAGCCCGGCTGACGCCGTATTCGCCTCGGTGTGGCCACGGATGGCCTCGGTTCTGGTCCAGGCCAGGCACACCTCCTGGCGCCAGGAAGCACAACTGGCCGAAGAGCTGCTGGACATCCTGTGGCAGTGGGCACACGACCGACGGCAACACACAGAGGAAGGAGAATCTCTGACCCGCGAGGAGTTCGAGCGCCTACTGTTCGATCTCCTGCGCGACAGTCCCCGCACACCGTGCTGCATGAGCCGAGAACCCGTGCAGCACAGGCTGCCGCCAGAGGCCGTCCCCAGACAGATCGGGCGCGAAGCCCTTCGATTCGACTCGTACAGGCGTGCGGTTTCGCAGTACCACCGGGATCTGGCGAACGTTCCAGCACGCAACGAACTGGTCAGCCAGCCAGAGGAGTGGGCCAAGATCCTCCGCACCCCGGACTGGTCGGATATTGTTGTGCGGCAGGAACATCTCGTTCCGCTGTTGGCTCAGCACTTCGTCGACATCCTACGACCGCTGCTCACCGCGCCCGCGCACCAACGGTGCCGCAGCACCTCGGGATCCAGCCTAGACCTGGAGCGGCAAGCCGGCCGCATCTTCGTCAACGCCCACCACGCGGTCGAGCACGCACCACCAATCTGGCTGGCGAACGTTCCCAGCGCTCGCCGGCCTTACCGCATCCAGTGCGTAACGCTGGTGGACTGCTCCGGATCAATGCTGACGGATCTGCCCGAGTCCGCGCCGATGGCCTTCGCCACCGCGGCGGCAATGCTGGAGACCGCAGCCAGGCTCGACGGGCTGATCGACTTCGGCATAGCCGGATTCGCCGACGAGGTCATGGTCATCCGCAACCTCGCCGACGCCAGTCCTGTTGCCACCGCCCGGAAGTTGTTGGTGCACGCCCAGTCCATCGGCGACGGCACCTGTCTGCGGCCAGCGATCACCTGGGCGCGCGACCAGTTCGCCGCCGTGCAGGCTGATCGCCGAACCCGCCGACTGCTCCTGATCATCACCGATGCCCGTCTAGATGAGCACCTACCGGCCGCCGCGGCCGAGGTCGCCAAACTCGACGAGGACGTGCTGGTGCTGGCCGTCGGTCTCGCCGAGGCCGACCACGAACTGCTCAGCGAGGTCGTGCCTGCCGTCGTGGCGGTGCCGCCGGAGCAACCGGAACTGTTGCCGCACCTGGTGCGGCAGGTCCTGGAAGACGTAGTCCGCCAGGACCGGGTTCTCGGCTAGCGGTTGCGGGTGAGGTGCGCGTAGAGCTGGTGCACCCCTGGGTGTTGCCGGGCCAGTTGGCCCGGCAACACCCACCCTCATGCCGTGCCTTCCGTCGGCCACCTCTGCAAGCTCCTGCTCGTCGACCGCGCTTAAGGTTCGCTTGGTCCGAGCAGCAGAGCCGCGATGCGGCCGCGACGTCGCGTGAATCGGCCCGGAACGAAACCGATGCTGAAATGGGTCCGGGCGCGGTATCGTCCCTGGTCAAGAAGTGTCGTCCCCGCGCGAGCGGGGGTGGTCCCGAGTGGGAACGCGCCAAAGTTTTCCGGTACCGGTCGTCCCCGCGCGAGCGGGGGTGGTCCCTGTCGCGAGCAGCTGAGGCCGCACGCGCGGAAGTCGTCCCCGCGCGAGCGGGGGTGGTCCCAGGTTGCCGTAGTGCAGGTCGCAGTGCGCGGGTCGTCCCCGCGCGAGCGGGGGTGGTCCGGCGGAGGAGAACCTGCGCCGCCGGTTCCCGGAGTCGTCCCCGCGCGAGCGGGGGTGGTCCGGTCGCCGGTCGGCCGGTGCTTGTTCGCCAACCGTCGTCCCCGCGCGAGCGGGGGTGGTCCGCAGCTCTCCCCGGCGGCCAGACAGGTCGCCGTGCCGTCCCCGCGCGAGCGGGGGTGGTCCCGTCACGGTGACCACGGCTTGCACTGTCTCGGAGTCGTCCCCGCGCGAGCGGGGGTGGTCCCAAGTACGAGGATGAGCTGATCAAGGCTAACCCATCGTCCCCGCGCGAGCGGGGGTGGTCCGACTGGGAGGAAGACGTCCTCCAGCGAGTCGACGTCGTCCCCGCACGAGCGGGGGTGGTCCGATCGGCGCTGTGTCGATGACCGATCCGAAGTCGTCGTCCCCGCGCGAGCGGGGGTGGTCCCCCGGAACGCGTCGGGGTTCGCAGGCTTCAGCCGTCGTCCCCGCACGAGCGGGGGTGGTCCAACGTCCCCGGGGGAGGCGGACGATGATGAGGAGTCGTCCCCGCACGAGCGGGAGTGGTCCCGAGATGAGGGACAGGGCTAGGGCGCCGAGCGTGTCGTCCCCGCGCGAGCGAGGGTGGTCCCGCCGCCGCGCCCTGGCTGTCGACGGCCGAGCCGTCGTCCCCGCGTGAGCGGGGGTGGTCCCAGCAACGAGGTCCAGACGGTCACCATCACTGGGTCGTCCCCGCACGAGCGAGGATGGTCCGATCCGGCAGCACTGAGCCGTCGTCCCCGCGCACGCGGGGTTGTTCCCGCGCACGTACCCGGGCAGGACAGCGACGCCGAGCGTCGTCCCCGCGCACGCGGGGTTGGTCCCCCGGTGCCGGGGTTGAGGTTGAGGTACGGGTTGTCGTCCCCGCGCACGCGGGGTTGGTCCCTGTGCGTCTTGGTGGTACAGCCGTTCCTGCGCGTCGTCCCCGCGCGAGCGAGGTGGTCCGGGCTACAGCACGCTGCGGGTCCTGCTCGTGGTGTCATCCCCGCGCGAGCGAGGGTGGTCCCTCCTGGGCATCGGCAACGGTCGTGGCGACCTCGTCATCCCCGCGCGAGCGGGGGTGGTCCGGCGGTCGGAGCAGGTCTTCTGCCCGAGATCGTGTCGTCCCCGCGCAAGCGGGGGTGGTCCGGCGGTTGGTGGTGAACCCCCGCGTTCCGGCCAGTCGTCCCCGCGCGAACGGGGTGGTCCCAGCAGGGTGATGCCGACCTTGCGGGCCTTCATGTCGTCCCCGCGCACGCAGGGTTGGCCCGTTCCATGGTGACCTGCTCGCCGCCGTCCGCGCCGTCGTCCCAGCGCACGCGGGGTTGGTCCCGGCCCAGGAGATCCGCGTCCTCTGTGAAGCGGGTCGTCCCCGCGCAAGCGGGGTGGTCCCTCCTCTTCGTCCAGGGTCCAGATCACGCCCTTGTCGTCCCCGCGCGAGCGGAGTTGGTCCGAACGGCCGCGGCTTGCTGGATGTGATGACCGGTCCGGCGATCCGCCCATGACCCATTGCCAGGCGACCTGCCTTCTGCCCTTCCGCGCGGGCAGTACCACCGTCAGCACTGCGGCGCAGGGAAACGCGTCGGTAGCAGCTGATCGTGCGAATCGCGGCTGCCGCCGCTAACGACAAAGCGTGTTCCGTCTACACACAAGCGTGTCCCAATCCCTCCGGCCCACCAACGACCACGCCGCACCCGCCGATGCCAAATTGCTTGCGGTATGGGCAAAATCCGTCCGCGACGAGCACGGCGCCTTGACCCACTGGCTCCCACTGCACCAGCACCTCGACGACACCGGCGCGGTAGCCCGACGTCTGCTGGAGAGCTGGGTGCCCCGCCAGGTCCTCGACACCGTGGCGCGGGATGTCCGGGGCGATCTCGACGAGGTGCGGGTGCTGCTGGAGTGGCTGACCCGCGTGCACGATGTCGGCAAGGCCAGTCCCGCCTTCGCGGTGCAGGTTCCTGCTCTGGCTGACCGCATGCGCGGCAGTGGACTGAGCGCTTCTCCTTTGCTGGCCCACGATCGTCAGCGCAGCGCGGTCACCCACGCCCTGGTGGGGCATGTGGCGGTCCGGGAGTGGTTGGCGGGTCGGCATGGACTGCCGCGGCGGGGATTGGCCGCGCAGCTGGCCGTGATCGTGGGCAGCCATCACGGTGTTCCACCCGAAGAACGACAACTCCAGCTCGTGCGGCAACGTCCGGAGCTGGCCGGTACCGGGGTGTGGAAGCGGGCCCGGGAGCACTTTCTGGAACGGGCCGACGCCACAATCGACTGGGCGCGGTGGCGGGATGTGCAGTTGAGCCTGCCCAGCCAGGTGTTGCTCACCGGGCTGGTGATCGTGGCCGACTGGATCGCCTCCAACACCGACCTGTTCCCGTTGCTGGCCGCACACGAGCCTCCCCGCCCGATGGACACCGCGGCGCGGCTCGAACACGCCTGGCAGCAGCTGGATCTACCGGGGCCGTGGAGTGCGGAGCTGCCGGGTGTGGACGCGGAGGTGTTGTTCGGCCAGCGGTTCGCCCATCCCAACGCCCGTGCGCGTCCGGTGCAGGTGGCCGCGGTTGAGCTTGCCCGGCGGCAGGAGCGGCCCGGGTTGCTGATCATCGAGGCACCGATGGGCAACGGCAAGACCGAGGCAGCGCTGCTGGCCGCGGAAGTCCTGGCCGCCCGTTCCGGTGCCGGGGGCTGTTTCGTGGCGTTGCCGACCCAGGCGACCACCGACGCAATGTTCTCCCGGGTGCACACCTGGCTGGAGCACCTGCCCCGCCCCGGCGGTGAGGTTAGTGTGACGTTGGCGCACGGCAAGGCCAGCCTGAACGAGGAGTTCGCCGGGCTGGTGCGGGCCGGGTACTTCGCCAGCGTCGACGAAGAGCAGGACAGCGGTGCGATCGTGGCGCACCAGTGGCTGCGCGGCCGGAAGAAGGGGGTGCTGGCCTCCTTCGTGGTGGGCACGATCGACCAGATCCTCTTCGCCGGGTTGAAGAGCAAGCACTTGATGCTGCGGCATCTGGGGTTGGCCGGCAAGGTCGTGATCATCGATGAGGTGCACGCCTACGACGTGTTCATGTCGCAGTACCTGCTGCGGGTGCTGGAGTGGTTGGGGGCCTACCGGGTTCCGGTGGTGTTGCTCTCGGCGACGTTGCCCGCGGCGCGGCGCGCCCAGCTCCTGGCTTCCTATGACGGTCAGGCCAACCCCGCGGTGGCTGCAGAGCTGGGTTATCCGGTGCTGGTCAGCTCCGGCGGGCTGGCCCCGGTCACGGTCCCCGCCGGCGGGGAGGACAGCACGGTGGTCCTGAATCACCTTGCTGATGACCTGGACACGCTGGTGGCCTACCTGCGCGTGCGCTTGGCGCAGGGCGGGTGTGCGGTGGTGGTGCGCAACACCGTCACCCGGGTGCAGGAGACCGCGCAGCGCCTGGAAGAGGAGTTCGGTGCCGGGCAGGTCACGATCAACCACTCCCGGTTCCTGGCCTGCGACCGTGCCCGCATCGACCAGTCCCTGCTCCGGCAGTTCGGTCCACGGGGGCAGCGGCCTGGGCTGCACATCGTGGTGGCCTCGCAGGTGGTGGAGCAGTCCCTGGACGTGGACTTCGACCTGATGGTCACCGACCTGGCGCCGATGGATCTGGTGTTGCAGCGCCTGGGGCGGTTGCACCGCCACCTCCGCGACCGGCCGGACCCGTTGCGGCAGGCGCGGTGTGCGCTGGTCGGAGTCGGGGATTGGGATGCCGCGCCGGTGCAGGCGGTGGCGGGGTCCCGGCGGGTCTACGGGGACCACACCTTGCTGCGCGCGGCCGCGCTGTTGGCCGGGCGGGCCGAGGTCGTGCTGCCCCGGGACATTTCCCCGTTGGTGCAGCAGGCCTACGGCGAGCAGCCGCTGGGCCCGGTCACCTGGCAGGAGCACATGCAGGCCGCTGAGCACCAGGCAGCAGCGGCCGAATCCCGGCGGACCGCAGCAGCAGGGGACTTCCGCCTTGGGCCGCCGACGGATAGGTCGTTGGTCAGCTGGGTGGCGGCCGGGGTCGGCGATGCTGATGACGATCACACCGGGCTGGCGCAGGTGCGTGACGGGGCGGAGTCCCTGGAAGTCCTTGTCGTGCAACGTGATTCCGCCGGTGGCCTGGTGACCCCGGAGTGGATCGCCCGCGGTGGCGGCGAACCTGTTCCCGTCGACCTGGCGGTGCCGGCCCGGCAGGCTGCGGTGATCGCGGCCTGCTCGCTGCGACTGCCCTTGGCGCTGAGCCATCCCGGCGTCATCGCCGCGGTGACCCTGGCGCTGGAGACCAACTACTTCACCAGCTTCCAGCTCACCCCGCTACTCAAGGGGCAGCTGGTGCTGGTCCTGGATGAGAACCGCAAGGCCGTGCTCCGGCACGGCGAGATCGCCTTCACCCTGACCTACGATCCGCGACGAGGACTGATCCATGAGCGGGCCTGACCCGTTGTCGTTCAACCTGATCGACCACCCCTGGCTCCCCGTGCGCACTACGACCGGCAGACGGGAAGAGCTGTCCCTGACCGAGGTGTTCGGTCGCGCCCACGAACTGGCCGCCCTGCTCGGTGACGTCCCGACCCAGGTCTTCTCCCTCACCCGACTGCTGCTGGCGATCCTGCACCGCGCGGTCGATGGCCCCCGCGACCTCGACGCCTGGGAAAAGCTGTGGCAGCAACCCGAACTGCCCGCCCACCAGATCACCGGCTACCTGCACCAGCACCGGCAACGCTTCGACCTGCTCGCCCCGCAGGCCCCGTTCTTCCAGGTCGCCGGGCTGCACACCGCCAAGGGCGAGGTCTCCGAGCTGGCCAAGCTCATCGCCGATGTCCCCAACGGGCACCCCTTTTTCACCACCCGCCTCGGCGGGATCCCGTCGCTGTCCTTCCCGGAGGCAGCGCGGTGGCTGGTGCACTGCCAGGCCTTCGACCCCTCCGGGATCAAGTCCGGCGCCGTCGGGGACAAACGAGTCAAGGGCGGCAAGGGCTACCCGATCGGCATCGGCTGGTCCGGGCACCTCGGCGGTGTGCTCCCCGAGGGCGCCACGTTGCGGGAAACGTTGCTGCTCAACCTCATCGCCTACGACCACCCCGGCCTGACCGGCACCCCCGAGACCGACCTACCGGCGTGGGAGCGGGACCCGGTAGGCGTGGGTGAGGAGCAGGACGGCGGCCGCGCGCCGACCGGTCGGGTGGACCTCTACACCTGGCAGAGCAGGCGGATTCTGCTCTCCTACACCGCTTCCGAGGTCACCGGGGTGCTCATCTGCAACGGTGAGCGCCTGACCCCGCAGAACAAGCACAACCACGAACCGCACACCGCCTGGCGGCGCAGCACCTCGCAGGAGAAGAAGCTGGGCCTGCCGCTGGTGTACATGCCGCGGGAGCACCTGCCCGACCGGGCGGTCTGGCGTGGGTTGCAGTCGCTGCTGCCGGGTGCGGAACGCCCACAGAGCCAGGGCGCGGCCAGCGCGCTGACCCCGCAGGTCCTGGAGTGGATCGCCCGGCTGGGCAACGAGATCGACCCGGATCTGCCGGTGCGGCTGCACACCATCGGCATGACCTACGGCTCCCAGAGTTCCACCACCGAGGACATCCTCGACGACCAACTGCCCCTGCACGCCATCCTGCTGCACCGGGACGCCACCGGCCTGGCCGCTATCGCGGTGGCCTGTGTGCAGGCCGCGGAGGAGACCGCGAAGGCGGTGGGCCGGTTGGCGGGCAACCTCGCTGGCGCGGCCGGCTGCGGACGAGACGAACGCGACGGACCGGTCAGCCGGGCCCGGGAGCAGCTCTTCGCCGCCCTGGACCCGCTGTTCCGGTCCTGGCTGCGCGAGCTGCGCGCCGACACTGACCCCCTTGCAGCCCAACAGCTCTGGCAGCGCCAGGCGCGGGGGTGCGCGCACACCGTGGCCAAGGACTTGCTGGAGCGGGCGCCGATGACCGCCTGGCGGGGCCGGACCGTCGACAAGCGCCTGATGAACACGCCGTTGGCCGACAAGTGGTTCCGGCTCGATCTTCGCACTGCCCTGCCGTTGGCGGCCCAGACCATCGAGGTGTTCTCATGACCGCAAGCCCCGCCACTGCCACGGCCGCGCCGGAACTGGGTGCGGTCGGCGTGGAGGTTGATCGCCGCATTCTCAGCCTGCAGCAGGGGGTGCTGGCCAACCGCTCCGCCGAGGTCGCCGCGCTGGCCCGGTTGCGCCGGGCAGTCGGCAAGCCCGCCGGGAGCGTGGCCGACGTCCAGCGCTACACCCTCTCCCCCGCCTTCGCCAGCCCCGACGCCGGAGACGACCCCACTCCCGGGGAGATCGCCGCGCACACCGCGCTGACCCTCTACGCCACCCACCAGCAGTCCCGGGGCAAGCGGATGCACCAACGAGGCCGCCGCCTCGGTGCGGCCGTGCGGCAACTGCACCCGCAGGAACCCACTGACCCGCCCTCTCCGGTGCTGCGGCGCTTCCAGACCCTGGGCACGTCCGAGAGCTTCACCGAGCTGCTGCACCACCTGCGCGGCCTGGTGCAGCTGTTGCGAAGCCAGGACATCGCCTTGGACTACGGGCTGCTGGCCGAGGAACTCCTGCGCTGGCAACGCCCCGACGGCGCGGCCAGCGTGCGACTGCGGTGGGGCCGGGACTTCTACCGCACCACCACCAGCACCACGACCACGACCGACATCGACACCGAGCGGGACGACACCACCGCCTGAACAGGGGGAGCATCCCTATGCCACGCACCATCCTCGACGTGCACATCATCCAGAGCGTGCCGCCGAGCAACATCAACCGCGACGACACCGGCAGCCCCAAGACCGCCATCTACGGCGGCCGCCGCCGCGCGCGGGTGTCCAGCCAGGCATGGAAACGCGCCACCCGCAAGGCTTTCCCCGCACACCTGGACACCTCCGAACTCGGCAAGCGCACCCGTCAGGTCGTCGAGGTACTGGCCACCGAGATCACCCGGCAGGCACCAGCATTGGACGGGCGGGCCGCGGAGCTGGCCACCGAGGTGCTCACCGCTATCGGCATCAAGACCAAGGCCGCCCGCAAGGACGGGGCGCTGCCGGAGTCGGAGTTCCTGCTCTTCCTCAGCCACCGCCAGATCGAGTCCCTCGCCGAGCTGGCCGTCACCGCTGCCACCGAAGCCGGCAGCGGGAAGGTGAGCATCAACAAGCAGGAAGCCAAGACCCGCGCCGATCGCGAGCACTCGGTGGACATCGCGTTGTTCGGGCGGATGGTCGCCTCGGCCACCGACCTCAACGTCGAGGCCGCCGTCCAGGTCGCCCACGCGCTGAGCGTGCACGCGGTGGACAACGAGTACGACTACTTCACCGCGGTGGATGACAACAAGGAGAACAACGACGACGAGGACGCCGGGGCGGGGATGATCGGCACGGTGGAGTTCAACTCCTCCACCCTCTACCGCTACGCCGCCCTGGATGTCGACGCCCTGTGCGAGAACCTCGGCGATGCCACGGCCACGGTGCGCGCGGCGGAGGCCTTCACCCGGGCCTTCATCACCAGCATGCCCACCGGCAAGCAGAACACCTTCGCCAACCGCACCCTGCCCGATGCCGTGCTGCTCGTGGTGCGCCAGCGCCAGCCCATCAACCTCGTCGGGGCCTTCGAGGAAGTGGTGGCCGACGACGCCGAGCACGGCCGGGTGCACACCGCCATCGGCAAGCTGGCCGAGCACGCCCGCGACCTGCACGCCGCCTTCGACGAAACCCCGGTGGCGGCCTGGACCTTCGGGATCGGGGAGAAGAAGATCGCCCCCTTGGCCGAGCTGGCCACCCACACCACCTTCGAGCCCGCCGTGCGCGCGGTCGGCGAACTCCTCGGTCAGCGGCTGGCGGCCACCTCGTGAGCTGCCTGCTGCTGCGGCTGGCCGCGCCGTTGCAGTCCTGGGGCACCAGCAGCCGCTTCACCCGCCGCAACACCGACCGCGCCCCCAGCCGCAGCGGAGTACTCGGTCTGCTGGCCGCGGCCACCGGCCGCCGCCGCACCGACCCCCTCGAAGAGCTGCTGGAACTGCGCATCGGAGTCCGCATCGAACAACCCGGCCAGCTGGAACGGGACTTCCAGACCGCCCGCAGTCTGGACGGGCAGACCTCCATGCCACTGTCCTACCGCTTCTACCTCGCCGACGCGGTCTTCGCCGTGGCCGTGTATGGCCCCGACCCGCTGCTGGAGACCCTGACCCAGGCGTTGCGGGCACCGGCGTTCCCGCTGTTCCTGGGGCGCCGATCCTGCCCGCCCGCCGGGGTACTGCTGCACGGGGTGCACGACGGGGACGTCGCCCAGGTGCTGGCCGATGCGCCGTGGCTGGCCTCGAAATGGGTGCAGAAGCAGCACCGCGCACCGACGGTCACCCTGGACACCGTCGCGGACTGCCCCGCCACCGAGGCCCGCGCGGAACTGGTGCGCGACGAGCCGATCAGCTTCGATCCCCGGCACCGCCAGTACGCCTGGCGCAGCGTGCTCAAGACCCCGGTCACCATCCCCAACCCGATGCACCGCTCCCCCATGCCGACCGCGGCCCAGGCGGGTGGCGGACATGATCCGATGGCCTTCTTCGAGGAACCATTCTGATGTATTTCACCCGTTGCGCCCTCAACCCGGCCCGCCGCGGCGCCCGCGCGCTGCTGGCCTCCCCGCACAAGCTGCACGGCGCCGTCCAAGCCGCCTTCCCACCCCACGCCGCCTCGGCTACTGGGCAGGGCAGGGTGTTGTGGCGGTTGGATCAGACCGAGCACCAGGTCCAGCTCTACCTGGTCAGCCCGGACCGCCCCGATCTGACCCACCTGATCGAGCAGGCCGGCTGGCCCACCACCACCGGCTGGGACACCCGCGAGTACCAGCCGGTCCTCACCCGCCTGGCCGCGGGGCAGATGTGGGGATTCCGGCTCAAGGCCAACCCGGTGCACAGCGGCCGCAAAACGCCGGATGCCCAGCGCTCGCAACGGTTCCACCATGTCACTGTCGCTCAGCAGACCGACTGGCTGCTCACCCGCACCGACAAGTTCGGCTTCACCATCCCTTTGGGGGAGAACAAGGAGCCGGATGTGGCGGTGCGCGGGCGGGAGGTCGTGCGCTTCGAGCGCAAGTCCGCCACGGTGTCGCTGTCCACCGTGGTGTTCGAGGGCCGTCTGGAAGTCGTCGACCCCGACCGGCTGAGGGAGAGCCTGACCAACGGGATCGGCCCGGCTAAGGGCTACGGCTGCGGCCTGCTCACCCTGGCCCCGCTGCGCCGTGGCTGATCTGCCCGGCGCCAAACCGGTCCCGCTCTCCCAGTTGCACCGAGCCCAGGACCGGCTGTCCTTCCTCTACCTGGAGCACTGCACCGTGCACCGGGAGGACAACGCGATCACCGCCACCGACGCCCGCGGCACCGTGCACATCCCCGCGGCCACCCTCGGCGCGCTGCTGCTGGGCCCGGGAACCACCGTCAGCCAGCAGGCCATGGTGCTGCTCGGGGAATGCGGATCGACCGCGGTGTGGGTGGGCGAGCACGGGGTGCGCTACTACGCCCACGGCCGCACCCTGGCCCGCTCCACCACCCTGCTGCAAGCGCAGGCGGCGCTGGTGTCCAACCGGAACTCCCGGTTGAAGGTCGCGCGGGCGATGTATGCGATGCGTTTCCCCGGCGAGGACACCAGCGGGCTGACCATGCAGCAGTTGCGCGGCAGGGAAGGAGCCCGGGTACGGCGCAGCTACCGCGAGCACGCCGCCCGGGTCGGCATCGACTGGCAACGCCGCGACTACGACCCGGCCAACTTCGAGGCCGGCACTCCGGTCAACCAGGCGCTGTCCGCGGCCCACACCAGCCTGTACGGGGTCGTGCACGCGGTGATCGTGGCCCTGGGGTGTTCCCCCGGGCTGGGGTTCGTCCACACCGGGCACGTCAAGTCCTTCGTCTATGACATCGCCGACCTGTACAAGGCACAGGTCAGCATCCCGGTCGCCTTCGACATCGCCGCCGCCGAGGTCGCCGACATCGGCTCAGCCACCCGCCGCGCGATCCGGGACCGCATGCGCGGCGGAGCGTTCCTGGAGACCTGCGTCCGCGACATCAAGACGCTGCTGACCCCGGAGGAGGAGCTGGTGGAGTACGGGCCGGAAGCCTTCGAGGACGCGGCGTTCGCCGGCGCGGATGTGGTGATGCTCTGGGACGACAACGGCCGGGCCGTTCCTGGTGGGGTCGCCTACGGGGAGGAGCTGTGACGGTGATCGTGGTCGCGGCCTGCCCGGTCGGGCTGCGCGGACATTTGACCCGGTGGTTGCTGGAGATCTCGCCGGGGGTGTTCGTCGGGCGCACGACCAGCCGGGTGCGGGAGTTGTTGTGGGTGCGGGTGGTGGAGATGGTGCGCACCGGGCGGGCGATCATGGTGCACCAGGCCGACAACGAACAGGGACTGGCGTTCCAGGTGCACGACCACAACTGGGTTCCGGTGGACTTCGAGGGCATCAACCTCATGCTCCGCCCAGCTCCCGGAACACGGTCGGTCGAGTCTGCGGGGACGGCGGGCAAGCCGGGGTGGAGTGATGCCAGCAAACGCCGACGCTTCGGACGACGGTGACCGACACCGCCAATGAAAGTGAAGGAAAACCCGACCAGCGGCCTGCAAACTCGCAGGTCAGGAAGTGTCGTCCCCGCGCGAGCGGGGATGGTCCCTGCCGGGGCCGCCGCAGGTAGGCATGCCAATGGTCGTCCCCGCGCGAGCGGGGATGGTCCACGTCGCGGACGGCAGGTAGTGGTGCTGCTGGGTCGTCCCCGCGCGAGCGGGGATGGTCCGTACGCCAGCTCCGGAAAGAGCTGGCGGAAGTCGTCGTCCCCGCGCGAGCGGGGATGGTCCGGCTGGTCTGCGGCCGCGGACCTGTGGTGCGGCGTCGTCCCCGCGCGAGCGGGGATGGTCCCCGGTGCGGCCGTGTTCAGGCGGGATCAATGGGGTCGTCCCCGCGCGAGCGGGGATGGTCCCTCGCACGCGGAGCGTGCCGATCCACGCGGGGCGTCGTCCCCGCGCGAGCGGGGATGGTCCGCCGCGGCCGACTTCAAAATCGGCTTCACGGTGGTCGTCCCCGCGCGAGCGGGGATGGTCCACAGGCGCACGCGCTGCTGGTCGCGCTGGAGGCGTCGTCCCCGCGCGAGCGGGGATGGTCCGGCCATCGCAGGCGCTCTGCTTGAGCGGCTGACGTCGTCCCCGCGCGAGCGGGGATGGTCCCTGGGTGCTGTGCACCTACGGCCCCGAGGCCGAGTCGTCCCCGCGCGAGCGGGGATGGTCCGGTTGGTAGTAGAGGTGAAGGCGCGTGGGCCTCGTCGTCCCCGCGCGAGCGGGGATGGTCCGACGCCGCGCGGTTGCGGCGCGGTGATCACGAGGTCGTCCCCGCGCGAGCGGGGATGGTCCGGTGCTGACCGAGGACTGGTCGGTCAGCACCGGGTCGTCCCCGCGCGAGCGGGGATGGTCCCGGGACGGTGGCCTGCCGGGTGGCGGTGATCGCGTCGTCCCCGCGCGAGCGGGGATGGTCCCAGCCGGAGCAGCCGCATCTACCGGCCGGACTGGTCGTCCCCGCGCGAGCGGGGATGGTCCATCGAGGGCGTCGTCGACGGCGGCTCCTTCAACGTCGTCCCCGCGCGAGCGGGGATGGTCCGGTGTCCGGGTAGCTCCTGTCCCTGATCCGGCCGTCGTCCCCGCGCGAGCGGGGATGGTCCCTCCACCCGGCCGCTGACCGCCGGCGAGATCGAGTCGTCCCCGCGCGAGCGGGGATGGTCCCAAGGCCCTGACCAGCAGAATCAGACGTCACCAGTCGTCCCCGCGCGAGCGGGGATGGTCCCTCGCCGCCGACCCCGCCGACACCGAACAGCTGGTCGTCCCCGCGCGAGCGGGGATGGTCCCCGCGGTGACTGGGGCCAGGACGCCACCAGCCCGTCGTCCCCGCGCGAGCGGGGATGGTCCTCCGGTCAGCGAGTCGGCCATGCGCACCGCGCGGTCGTCCCCGCGCGAGCGGGGATGGTCCGCAGCGCCCGGCCCTGGCCAAGAAGCTGCGATCCGTCGTCCCCGCGCGAGCGGGGATGGTCCCTGACCGGCTACCACGGCAGCCTGGCCGGGCATGTCGTCCCCGCGCGAGCGGGGATGGTCCCAGACCCGGACCTCCCGCTGCACGTCCCGGAGAGTCGTCCCCGCGCGAGCGGGGATGGTCCGGTCCCCGGCCGGGCTGCCGGGTTCGGCCAGTGGTCGTCCCCGCGCGAGCGGGGATGGTCCCTTGCGCAGCCCGGCGGTGAGTTCGGGGCCGTCGTCGTCCCCGCGCGAGCGGGGATGGTCCCTCGGACAGCGACCCGGCGGGCGTGCCTTCGCCGTCGTCCCCACGCGAGCGGGGGTGGTCCCTACGGTGCTGTCCTCGGCGCCCGCGACACCAGGCCGTCCCCGCGCGAGCGGGGCTGCTGCGACCACGACATCCAGTTCAGCAGTTCGGAACCTCACCGCGTGTCGGCCCGCACAACAGGTTCGGAACTGCACCCGTGGTCAACCGGCGGCTACGAGCCAGTCAGAGCACGTCCGAACTTTGTGAGGCTTGTGAACCGGCGGTGACACGGCCAGCCACGCACACACGACCTCTACCAGCAGGTGCGGAATCCGCCACAGGCAGTGCCGCGCGCCTGCCCGCTACCAGCATCCGTCCGGTAACCTATTTGGTGTGATTTCCCCATTTCAGGGAAACCTCACCATCCTGGTCGTTCAAACAGGTGTTCGAACGATCTTAGGTGGCGGCTCCGGCACGGGCCAGGCTCACGTCCCTGGTCTCCTTCGATGTCAGGTAGACCACCAGGCTGACCAGGCACAACGCTGCGATGTACCAAGGGTACAGGGCGCCGGAACCGGCCGCGGTCAGCTGTTCGACGACGTAGGGCGCGGTGCCGCCGAACAACGCCACGGTCAGCGAGTACGGCAGGCCGAGGCCGGCCGAGCGGACCTCGGTGGGGAACAGCTCGGCCATCGCCACCGGCGCCACCGCTCCGTAACAGGCGAACAGCAGCAGGCCACCGGACATCACCAGGAAGAGTGACAGCGGCGCACTGGAGATGAGCCCGAACAACGGCACGACCAGCAGCAGGAAGCCCGCGGCGAACACGATCAACAGCGGCTTTCGCCCGATCCGGTCGGAAAGCGAACCCAACAGGGGCAGGATCAGCACCATCAGCACCTGGGCGGCCACCGAGGCCCACTGCGCGCCGGTGGGCGCCATGCCGTGTGCCTTCTGCGCGTAGGTCGGCAGGTAGACGGCGAAGGTGTAGTACGCGGCGGTCGCGCCCGCGGTGAAGCCGACCACGCGCAGCGCGGCGCCGGGGTGGCGGCGCAGCACCTCCAGCGTCGGCCGGGCCACCCTGCGCTCCTTGCCGAGCAGGAACGCCTCGGTCTCCTCCAGCGCGCGGCGCAGGTAGAGGCCGTACAGCCCGAGCAGCGCGCCGATCGCGAACGGGATCCGCCAGGCCCAGGCGGACAGCTCCTCGCGGCCGAGGGTGGCGCTGAGCAGGGTCAGCAGCAGGGTGGCGGCGATGGTGCCCAGGGTGGTGCTGACGTAGATGAAGCTGCCGTAGAAGCCGCGGCGTCCCGGCGGGGCCAGTTCGGCCAGGTAGGTCGAGGAGGAGGCGAACTCGCCGCCGGTGGACAGGCCCTGGGCGATCCGGGCCAGCAGCAGCAGGATCGGCGCGAGCAGGCCGGCCTGTTCGTAGGTCGGCGAGACCGCGATCAGCAGGCTGCCGCCGGCCATCAGGATCACCGAGAGGCTGAGTCCGGCGCGGCGGCCGTGCCGGTCGGTGAAGGCGGCCAGCAGGGCGCCGCCGAGCGGGCGGAAGAAGAAGCCGACGGCGAAGATCAGCAGGGTGCTGAGGGTGCCGGCGGTCGGGTCGTCCTTGGGGAAGAACTGGGGCGCGAAGAACACCGCGAAGATCGCGTAGGCGTTCCAGTCGAACCACTCCAGGCCGTTGCCGATCGCCGCGGCGACCAGGCCCTTGCGGCGGTCGGCCGGGCTCGGCGCCGCCGGGGTGTCTGTTGTGGACACAGGTGCCTCCAGCGGGTCAGGGTGGGTCATCTCGTGCAGATCAAACCGCCTTGAGGTGCTCGAAAGCCACAATTTCCACTATGTGAGCACCACATTCGGCCGAAGCGGGCGAGTAGCCTTGACTCCTAGGATCAAGGACTTCGTCACCGCACACCGGATCACGCCTACCGAGTCGGGGAGGGGCGCCATGACCGGACTAGCACGCCAGCTTTCGGGAGTTTCCGTGCCATCACCGCGCCGCAGTCCCGCCGACGCCGCCGCCAGGGCCGGCACCGCCCTGGACGCGCTGGAACACGCGGACGAGCGGCTGCTGCGAGCTGTCACCGAGCTGGATGACGCGGGCGCACGCGGCGCGAGTGGATTACCGGGCTGGAGCCGGGGTCACCTGCTGACCCACCTGGCCCGCAACGCCGATGCCCTGCTGAACCTGGTGATCTGGGCCCGCACCGGGGTCGAGCACCCGATGTACGCCAGTCGCGCGGACCGGGACGCCGATATCGAGGAGGGCGCCAACCGCAGGCTGCGGCTGCTCCAGGAAGACCTGGTGGCAGCCAGCGAGCGGTTCGCCGCGGCGGCGCGGGCGCTGTCCGAGACGGCCTGGACCGCGGACATCCAGCACACCACCGGCACCCAGTTCGTGGCGCACGAGATCCCGTGGCTGAGGGTGCGCGAGGTGTGGGTGCACCTGGTGGACCTGGACATCGGCTTGGAGTTCACCGATATCGACCCGGCGGTGCTCGGCGAGCTGATCGGCAGTTCGCTGGCGGTGTACGGGGAACGGCCTGGCGCGCCCGCGTTGCAGCTGGAGGTCGAGCTGCCGGAGGGTGGTCAGCGGGTCTGGACGCTGGACGGATCGGACTCGCCCGCGGCGGTGGTGCGCGGGGACGCACCGGCCATGCTGGCCTGGCTGACCGGTCGCGGCGACGGCACCGCGTTGTCCGGCACCGTACCGGAGCTGCCGCGCTGGCTCTGACGGCGACGTCGCACCCTGCTGGTGGTGAGGAGCCGGAACACCGGCTTCTCCACCAGCCGGGTGAGCAGCCAGCCGAGCAGCACCAGTGAACCGAGCACCAGGATCAGGCGGAACCAGGAGTCCACGCCGATTCGCTTGAGCCCCAACGAGATCAGCGAGCCGACCTGGTAGTTGACCAGGTACATGCCGAAGGAGATGCCGGCCAGCCAGGCCAGCGGGCGGCCGAGTGAGCGCAGCACCGGCAGGTCCCACACCGGCCGCCGCGCGGCCAGCGCCATCAGCCCCACCATGACCGCCAGCGCGGCCGCTCCCCCCGGTTCGCCGAGGTGCCATTCCTGGGCCGCGGCGGCCGCGGTGAGCAGCAGTCCGAACTGGACCGGGCTGATCCGGCGGCGGGACCACAGCCAGATGGCCAGGCCGACCGCGAACAGGTGGGTGCGGTTGAGCTGCAGCGTGCCGAACCACCAGTCCAGCGAGTGCGAATGGTCCCGCAGCCAGCTCAGCGGCAGTGGCGCGAGCACCAGCACCCAGCAGAGCACCCGAAGGTCCCGATAGGACCATTTCCAGCAGGCGGCCAGCACCGCGGCCACCACGAAGGCGGTCATCTGCAGCTGGAGGGTCCAGTAGCTGATGTCGATGAAGTCGGCGTCCGGGATGCGCGCCTGCAGCAGGAAGAGGTTGGCCAGGTAGTCGTGCCAGTCCAGGCCGCCGGTCCAGTCCGCGGGCGCGATGTTGGTGCGCAGCAGGTAGGTGATGGTGGCGGCGATCCAGTAGGCGGGGATCAGCCGGGCCAGCTTGTGCCAGACAAAACGGCCGGAACGCCCACGCGCCAAGGTCCGCGCGGTGAAGTAGGCGGAAATCACCAGCAGACTGTTCGCCCCGACCTGGATGCCGAACCGGAACGGCATGCCACCCAGCTCGGGGTGGTCGTGCGGCCCGAGATTGGTGGCGTGCTGTAACAGGACCGCCGTCACGGCGAGGACCCGGATGAGGTCCCAGCTGACATGACGGGCCTTGGCCGCTTTGGGCGGCGCCGTCGGTGTCGCGGACGCTGTTGTCGCGGCTGCGATGGAGGAGTTCGGCACGTCGCTCACAGAGGGGTCTGGGAGGTCTGGTGATCGTTTGCAGCCCAACCCTAAGCCCCGTTGCTGAGCGTGACCTGAAGAGGCAGCCAACCCCCGAATGCCCACAAAAAACGGCACCGCTCGATAGCTTTCCGCAACGGGTACTACGGTTGCTCCCGTGGAGGTCATCGAGAACTACACCGGCCACGTCGAGCCGGGCGGCCCAGCCGCCCGCCGCACCCTGGCCCACCTGACGATCACCAAACTGTCCGTAGGCGGAGAGTGGAACAACAACGCCTACCTCCTGGTGTGCCGCGCCACCGGCGACGCCCTCCTGATCGACGCCGCCAACGACTCGGAACGCCTCATGGACCTGCTGGGCCATGACGCCGACCGCCCCCGCCTCCGCACCATCGTCACCACCCACCAACACCCAGACCACTGGCAGGCCCTTGGCGCCGTCGCAGGCGCCACCGGCGCCCAGACAGTGGTCCACCCCCTGGACGCGGAACCCCTCCCGGTACCGGCGGACTTCCTGGTGGAACACGGCGACACGGTCCAGATCGGCGACAGCGAACTCGAAGTGATCCACCTCCGCGGCCACACCCCGGGGTCGATCGCGTTGCTGTACCGCGACCCGGAGGGGACCGCGCACCTGTTCACCGGGGATTCGCTGTTCCCCGGCGGGGTGGGGAAGACGACCACGCCGGAGAATTTCCAGTCGCTGATCGGTGATGTGTCGGAGCGGTTGTTCGATTATCTGCCGGATGAGACTTGGTTTTATCCGGGGCATGGGGATGACTCGACGTTGGGGGCGGAGCGGGCGAGCGTGCCGGAGTGGCGCGAACGCGGCTGGTGACCGACTGAATTTCCCGGGCGGAGCCGCCTTGCCCTGGCAGCGGCTCCGCCCGGATTCATCAGTGCCGCGTCGACCCGAGCCGGTGTGACCACTGTGTCCATTGGGACCATTGGTGCGAAAGCCGCCCGACGGCCACACGGATGAGCACCGGACAAACCCGATCGGACGTACTTCCACACCGGCGCCCCGGCTAGCTTCGACCCAATGGGGAGAATGAAAAGCCGGACCAAGAAAGCGCTCTGGCGCTTCTGGGGGTACTTGATCCTGGCGGTGGCCGGATACCTGTGGCTCAGCGGCGACCTCAACTTCGTGCTGATTCTCGGCTTGTCCGGACTCGCCCTGCTGTACATGTTGTTCGCCGCACCGATGTGGTGCCTGGCGCCCAACTCGACCAACGGGAAACCGTGCAGCAACAACGCGTACGGGCTGCTCATCGGGTGCTGGATCCGGAAGCACAAGTGGGAGAAGATCAAGATGATCTTCCGGCGGCAGCGATGGGCGGAGCTGGGCCGACGATCATTCTCGACCGTGGGAGCCCAGGCCGCGGCGATCGGTGCGGTGGGCAGCTTCACCTCGGCCATCGCCGCGGTGATCACCCTCATCGTCAAGAGGTGAGTCCGGCTGGGAAGGATCCCCTGGCTCCCCTCCTATCCTCCGCACATGCGCCGTCACCTGACCTGGCCCGCCCTGCTCCTCCTCGGCGCCTGCGCGACCACCCCCACCCCGGTCACCACCCCCTCCTCCGCAGCCCCGACCAGCACCACCCCCGCCCCCAGCACCGACGTCGCCGACTGCTTCGACGGCGACTGCACCATCACCGTCACCAAGGACACCGCCTTCCCCCTCGACGCCAAGGCGATGCCGCTGACCGAGTTCGTCGTGACCAAGCTCGGCCCGGAGGGCGTCGAATGCAGGCTCTCGGCGAGCAGGGGTGGGGCGTTCACGTTGACGTTGCTCAAGCCGGGCCAGAGTGCGGCCGCGGGGTTCGAGGACACGGTGCAGACCTGGGTGACGCTGGTGTCGGCAGGCGAGGGATCCGTGGTGCTCACCCTCGGGCACGCCGCCCCGAAATAGCCGCCGCCCACCTCGCCAGCGAACGAAGTTTCGCTGTGCGAACACGTCGGCAGCGTGGTCATAGCTTCGTCGCATGAACTCCGAACAGGTCATCGAGATCTACACCGACGGCGCGTGCAGTGGGAATCCCGGCCCTGGTGGCTGGGGTGCGGTGCTGCGTTGTGGGCCGAGGGAACGGGATCTGCACGGCGGCGATCCCGGGCCGACCACGAACAACCGGATGGAGCTGATGGCGCCCATCCAGGCCCTGCGGGTGCTGACCCGGCCCGCCACACTGCGCATCTACACCGACAGCACCTACGTGCGTGACGGCGTCCTGTCCTGGCTGCCCAGGTGGAAGGCCAACGGCTGGCTGACCAGGACCAGGCAGCCGGTGAAGAACATCGATCTGTGGCAGCAGCTGGACACCGCGCTCGCGCCGCACCAAGCCGTCTGGCACTGGGTCAAAGGGCACTCGGGGCACCCGGACAACGAGCGGGCCGACCGGCTGGCCAGTCGCGGGGTGCGGGAGGTGCTTGGCTCGCCACCGACCCGGCCACCACGGCGCGAACCCGTTGCGGGGCAACAATGTCAGGCGCTCACCCGGGCCAGGCGGCCGTGTCCGATCGTGCCCGGTGCCACCGGGTTGTGCCACGTGCACGATCCCGCGTTGCAGTGTGGCGCGGTGGGGTCGAACGGCAAGCGGTGTGGGGCCGCGACCGCCGGTCGCCGGTGCAAGTCGCACCAGGGGGAGGTGTCCGTTGCTGTCGACCTGTTCTCGTGCTGAGGGTGGGGCCGGGCCGGGTGGCTCGGCCCCACCGGGATCAGCTCGCGGCCGGCTCGTAGCCCAGGTTGGGGCGCAGCCAGCGCTCGACCTCGGTCAGCGGCATGCCGCGACGCTGGGCGTAGTCCTCGACCTGGTCCTTGCCGAGGCGGCCCACCGTGAAGTACTTCGCGCCCTCGTTGGCGAACAGCAGGCCGCTGACCGCCGCCGCGGGGGTCATCGCGAACGACTCGGTCAGGCCCAGCCCCACCTTCTCCGCCTCCAGCAGCTCGAACAGCTCTTCCTTCTGGCTGTGGTCGGGGCTGGCCGGGTAGCCGAAGGCCGGGCGGATGCCGCGGAAGCGCTCGGCGTGCAGGTCGGCCAGCACCGGCTCGGAACCGGGCTCGTACCAGGCGCGACGGGCTTCCAGGTGGATGTACTCGGCGAAGGCCTCGGCCAGGCGGTCGGCCAGTGCCTTGACCATGATGGAGCGGTAGTCGTCGTGGTTGGCCTCGTAGCCCGCGGCCAGGGTCTCCGCGCCGTGGATGGCCACCGCGAAGCCGCCGAGGTGGTCACCGGCCGGGGCGATGTAGTCGGCCAGGCACCGGTTCGGGCGGTTCTCCGGCTTCTCCGTCTGCTGGCGCAGCATGGGGAAGCGGATGTGGCCGGCCACGATGTCGTCGCCCTCGCTGTGCGCGGGCCAGTAGCCGTACACGCCCTGGGCGGTGAGGCTGCCGTTGGCGATGATCTGGTCGAGCAGGACGTTGGCCTCGTCGAAGAGTTCCCTGGCCACCGGCTGTTCCAGGATCTTCGGGTACTTGCCCTTCAGCTCCCAGGCCAGGAAGAAGAACTGCCAGTCGATCATGGCGCGCAGGGTGGGCAGGTCAGGGGAGACCGTGCGGATGCCGGTGAACTCCGGCACCGGCAGGTTCTCGAAGGAGACCGGCTCGAAGTTGGCGCGGGCCGCCGCCAGCGGCAGCACCGGCTTGGACTCCCTGGCCTCGTGCTGCTCACGCAGGCGGTCCTGGTCGACCCGGTTGCGCTCGGCCAGTTCCTCGGCGCGGTCCTCGTCCATCAGGTCCGAGACCACGCCCACCACCCGGGAGGCGTCGAGCACGTGCACCGTGGTGGCCTGGTAGGCAGGCGCGATGCGCACCGCGGTGTGCTGGCGGGAGGTGGTCGCGCCACCGATCAGCAGCGGCAGCTTCAGGCCCCGGCGCTCCATCTCCGCGGCCACGTTGACCATCTCGTCCAGGGACGGGGTGATCAGGCCGGACAGGCCGACCGCGTCGGCGCCCTCGGCCACCGCCACGTCCAGGATCTTCGCCGCTGGCACCATCACGCCCAGGTCGATGACCTCGTAGTTGTTGCAGCCCAGCACCACGCCGACGATGTTCTTGCCGATGTCGTGCACATCGCCCTTGACCGTGGCCAGCACGACCTTGCCGTTGCCGCGGGCGGCGATGGCCAGGCCTGCCTTGCGGGCCGCCTCCTTCTCCGCCTCCATGAACGGCTCCAGGTAGGCCACCGACCGCTTCATCACCCTGGCGCTCTTGACCACCTGCGGCAGGAACATCTTGCCCGCGCCGAACAGGTCGCCGACGATCTTCATGCCGTCCATCAGCGGACCCTCGATGACCTCCAGCGGCCTGGGCAGCAGCTGGCGGGCCTCCTCGGTGTCCTCCTCGATGAAGTCCACGATGCCGTGCACCAGCGCGTGCGAGAGCCGCTCGGCGACCGGGGCTTCCCGCCAGGACAGGTCCACCACACGCTGGGTGCCGCGGCCGCTGACCGTCTCGGCGTGCGCGACCAGCCGGTCGGTGGCGTCCTCCCTGCGGTCGAAGAGCACGTCCTCGACCAGTTCCAGCAGATCGGGCGGGATGTTGGCGTACACCGCGAGCTGACCGGCGTTGACGATGCCCATGTCCAGGCCGACGCGGGTGGCGTGCAACAGGAACGAGGAGTGCATGGCCTCGCGCACGATGTCGTTGCCGCGGAAGGAGAAGGACAGGTTCGAGATACCGCCGCTGATCCGCACGCCGGGACAGCGTTCCTTGATCCGGGGCAGCGCCTCCAGGAACTCCTTGGCGTAGCCGTTGTGCTCGCTGATGCCGGTGGCCACGGCGAGCACGTTCGGGTCGAAGATGATGTCCTCAGGCGGGAATCCGGCCTGCTGGGTGAGCAGGTCGTAGGCGCGGGCGCAGATCGAGACCTTGCGGTCGGCGCTGTCGGCCTGGCCCAGCTCGTCGAAGGCCATCACCACCACGCCCGCGCCGTAGTCACGGATCCGCCGGGCCTGGGCCAGGAACGGCTCCTCGCCCTCCTTGAGGCTGATCGAGTTGACGATCCCCTTGCCCTGCACGCACTTCAGCCCGGCCTCGAGCACGCTCCACCGGGAGCTGTCGATCATCACCGGGATGCGCGCGATCTCCGGCTCGGTGGCGATCAGGTTGAGGAAGCCGGTCATCGCCCGCTCGCTGTCGAGCAGGTCGGCGTCCATGTTCACGTCGAGGATGTTCGCGCCGCCGCGGACCTGCTCCAGCGCGACGTCGGCCGCGGTCTGGTAGTCGCCTGCCTCGATCAGCCGCCGGAACTTGGCCGAACCGGTGACGTTGGTGCGCTCACCGATCATCACGAAACCGGTGTCCTTGGTGATCTCGAACGGCTCCAGGCCGCTGTACCGGGTGCGGGACCCCGGGTCGGGCACGGCGCGCGGCGTCATCGTGGACACCGCCTCGGCGATCTTGCCGATGTGCGCGGGGGTGGTGCCGCAGCAGCCGCCGACGATGTTGACCATGCCGGACTCGACGAACTCGGCGAGCAGTTCGGCGGTCTGCTCCGGGGTCTCGTCGTAGCCGCCGAAGGCGTTCGGCAGGCCGGCGTTGGGGTGCGCGGAGGTGTAGGTGTTCGCGAAGCGGGACAGCTCGGCCACGTGCGGGCGCATCTCGGCCGCGCCCAGCGAGCAGTTGAGGCCGACCACCATCGGGTCGGAGTGCTCGATGGAACTCCAGAACGCCTCGACGGTCTGCCCGGACAGGGTGCGGCCGGAGAGGTCGACGATGGTCACCGAGATCCACAGCGGCAGCTCGGGCGCGACCTCGCGGGCGGCGGCGATGGCGGCCTTGCAGTTGAGCGTGTCGAAGATCGTCTCGACCAGGAGCAGGTCGACCCCGCCCTCGGCCAGCGCCGCGATCTGCCCCGCGTAGGTGTCCTTGACCTGCTGGAAGTTGACCGCGCGGTAGGCGGGGTCCTCCACCCGGGGGGACAGCGACAGGGTGACGTTGAGCGGTCCGATCGAGCCCGCGACGAACTTGTTGCCCGCCTCGTCCGCGGCCTGCCGGGCGATCTGCGCCGCCTGGACGTTCATCTCGTGGACGTAGGACTCCATCAGGTAGTCGGCCTGGCCGATCCCGGTGGCGGTGAAGGTGTTCGTGGTGGTGATGTCCGCGCCGGCGTCCAGGTACTGCCGGTGGATGTCCAGCACCAGGTCAGGGCGGGTGAGGTTGAGCAGGTCGGGGTTGCCCGCGACATCCCTGGCGTGATTGGCGAAGTGGTCGCCGTAGTAGTCCTCTGGCTTGAGCGCGGCGTTCTGGAACATGGTGCCCCAGGCCCCGTCGAGCACCACCACCCGTTGCGTCAGCAGCTCCTTGAGCGCCTGCGTGCGGTCGCCAACCCTGTCCACCGAATGCACCTCCCGACTGAGTCTGGGAGGCGCCCTTGTTCGTCACACCCGGTCGAGCGTGGCGGGCCGGAACCCGTTGCAGCGCCTCTCGACCTTGGTACGGAGGGTACCGAACATCTCCCGGCGCCGTGGTCTTCGATTCAGCGACTTGAGGTTCCGGCGATGTTGACCATCCAGTTGATGCCGAACCGGTCGGTCACCATGCCGAAGTGGTCGCCCCAGACCTGTTTCTCCAATGGGACGCCGACAGTGCCGTCCACGGCCAGTTTAGCGAAGTAGCTGCTCAGCTCCTCGACGTCCTCCCCACTGAGGCACACCGAGACGTTGTCGCCGACCTGGTGCGGCGGCATCCCGGCCGGGGTGTCCGCCCCCATCAGGACCAACCCGCCCGGACTCTCCAACTGGCTGTGCATGATCTTGTCCGCCTCCGGGCTGGCCTCCATGCCGTACTCACCGAAGGTGGAGAAGGTCAAGGTGCCGCCGAAGACCTCCCGGTAGAACTCCATGGCCGCCCTGGCCTGGTCACCAAAGTTGATGTAGGGGTTGAGCCGAGTGCCCACGACGGCCTCCTTGGCGTCCGATGGAGCTGCATCGTCGCACTTCAGCGGGGTGTCAACAACCGGAGACACGGTCACCGGATCCGGTGCTCATCCCGGCCTGCCCGGGGCGTCGGGCGGTCTCATCGGCGGCGGCCGCGAGGTGCGAGCGCCGCCTCGGCGGTGGCGGTCGGCGGCGCGTGGGCGGGTGCCCGGCGGCGGGGCGGGCGGCGGTTGACGACGGGTGTCGGCCGGGCCGCGAGTTCAGCGCGACCGACGGCCGGGGCAGGTCGGGTGGCGGGGCAGAAAGGGGCGGAATTGGGCTGACGACGATCCGGCTGCCGTTCCACAGAGTGGGATCACCCCGGACCGGCCGGGCGGGGCGGGGACGGGCCGTCGCCGGATGGGGACTGGCTGTCACCGGTAGTGGCAGGCGGGGCGCCGCACGCTCAACGCGAGGTCCGAGGACCAGGGTCGGGCGGGGTTGCCACGGGCTCGGAACGCCGGACCTCCGGGGTACCGAAGTGCGGGCGGCGGGCCGGGGCGGTGCGGGGTGGGGTCAGCTGGCGTGCTCCGGCTCGCTGGCCGCTGGTGACCGCCGGTGTGCGCGGGCGCTGGCTCCGCCACTGGATCCGGTGTGCTTCCTGGGCCGTTCGGGCGACCCGGGACCGGTTTGCGTCATTCGCGCTCCGCGGCCGGGTTACCTCGGCGAGGTCTGGTCGGCTCGGGGAGGAGCGGCATGGGACGGCGCATTGGTGGGGCGGGCGGCGGTTCGGATCCGGCGGCGCGGGGCGGTGGGGCCGCCGTGGCCGCGGTGGCGGTGGTGGCTGTGATTGGCGCCGCCGGAGCTGGTGTGGGCGGCGGGCTCGGGCTGGGCGGTGGGGCCGGGGCGGGCGGTGGGGCTGGTGGGTCGGGTGGGGGTGCGGCGAACTCGGCGGCCTCGCGGAACATCAGCGCGCGGAAGAACGACGGTAGGCAATCAGCCCGTCGGGGCAAGGCCGATGAGGCCTGGCAACGGTTGGGGCTGCGGCGGTTGCGGCGGGAGGTGCGGACGGCGGCGGAGTGTGTGAGCCATTCCTTCGGGGAGATTCGCGGGTTCTTCGCGCACACCCCGTGCAAGTCGCTCGACCGGGCGTTGTTCAGCGTCGGGGACGGCGAGGGGAACGTGGTGGTGATCTCGGTGGTGTGGGTGCGGTTCCACCAGCGGGGGCGGGCCGGGGACTTCAAGCGGCTGCACGAGGTCCACGGCAATGGGGATGTCCGGCCGTTGGGCGCCGAACTGCTGGAGCTGCGGGACATCCGGTTCAGCGCGCACCACTACGACGCGAAGCTGTCCGGCAACGCGGTGGTCATCGCCGAGACGGAGACCGCGGCGGGCAGCCTGAGCAGCGAGGCGCTGGACGCCGTGGCGCAGGTGGCGGCGGAGCTGCCGCATCCCTGAGCACGCCCGCGCCGGGCGCTGGGCCAGCGGACCAGGACCGGGTCGGGTGGCAAGAGCCGGGTCGGGCGACGCGGGCCCGGTCACAGGACCAGGACGGGGCGGGCGTCGATGCGGGCCCGGACCTCCGGGGTGCCGAAATGGCGGTCGATCTGGCGGATCGCCTCGGCCCAGTCGCGGCGGGTGTGGATGCGGGACAGGCAGTCCAGTACGAACGGGTCGGTCCAGCGGGCCCGGGAACGGCGCCACAGCTCGACCGGGTCCTCGGTGAGCAGGCTGCCCACGGTGCCCTCGTAGATGGGCATGCCGCGGACGGCGCCGTCGGGTTCGACCTCCATCGGGCGGAAGTCGGGGTTGTCGGCCAGGTACCGCGGGTTCATCTGGACTTCGAAGTTGTCCGTGGTGTCGACCTGCACCCAGCTGGGCGCGGCGGCGCGGAGGCGTTCGCGGGTGGCCGGGAGGATCAGCTCGGCCGCCTGTTCGTCGCTGACCAGCTCCTGCTCGACGAAGCTGGGGCGGCTGGCCAGGCCGGTGGGGACCACCGCGCCGAAGGACAGGGTTTCCAGGCTGGAGAAGCGGGGGGCCACCTCGCCGCACATGCGGTCGATCTCGTCGTAGTTGCTGCGGACGACGACGTAATCGATGCCGAAGCGCAGCGGGGTCCGGCCGGCGGCGAGGTCCTGTTCGACCCGGTCGTTGAGCATGCCGAGGGTGCGCATGCAGTGGTCGAAGGACCCGGCGCGGCCGCGGATGCGGTCGTGGGTGGCGGCGTCGGGGCCGTCCACGCTGACCACGATCTTGTCCACCACCCCGGCGAGCTGGTCCAGCAGGGCGGGTTTGGTGTTCCAGCCGCTGGTGTAGACGTACACCCGCAGGCCGCCCTCGCGCAGCCGGCGGGCGACGTCGACGATCGGGCGCAGGGTCAGGGGTTCGCCGCCGCACAGGGTGATCAGCTCGGCGCCCAGGGAGATCAGGGCGTCGGCGACCTTCATCAACTCCGGGGCGTCCAGGCTGCGGGCCGGGCGGCGGCCGGACTCGGTGTAGCAGTGATAGCAGCGCAGTGGGCAGGCGAAGGTCATGTCCCAGATCAGGACATTCGGGCGGTCGGTGTCGTCCATGGGCAGCAACGGTACGAACTCGCCGGAATTGTCGCGTCCGCAATCGGATACCCAAACAGCGCGACCGACTACCCAACGGCTGGGTATCCACCAAATGGACTCGGTAATCCCCGGCCGCGGTTGCGTACCCGATTACGGATTCGGTCCCGGGTTGCCGCCGATTAGCGTCAGCGGCGACCGGATCGGCCCCCGAGGCGGATTCGGCCAAATCCGGAGGAGGTGATTCCGATGGCTTACCCCCCCACCGGCCTGGGTCGCTGACCAGGCGAAAGCGGTGGCCGCTCCGTTCGCGAGCGGCCGCCGCTCTCCTTTTTCTCACCCGCGTGAAAGGACGGCCAGTCGCGTGCCTGCCACCACCAGCAGCCCCAACGGGGCGTTGTTGCTCCTCCGCCAGTTGCCGCGGATCGCGGGCACGCTGACCTTTGTCCTGTTCGTCCTGATTCTCGGTCAGGTGCTGGGCGCCGTGCTGTTGCCGCTGGCCGCCGGGCGCCTGGTCGCCGCGCTCACCGGGGTGGAGGCCGCGATCTTCGCCGGGCTCGCCCTGCTGGCCGCCTCGCTGGTGCTGGACGTGGTGCTGGACCCGATCCGGTCCATGGTCACCGCGCGGCTGGGCACGGCGGTGGACGCGGCCACCGCGCAGCGCACCATCGAGGGCGCGTTGCGGCCGCGCGGCATCGCGCACCTGGACGACCCGAAGGTGGCCGATGCCATCGAGCAGGCGCGCGCGATCGGCGTCGGCAGCTTCCCGCCGCGCGAGGCGGTGGCCGCGCTGGCCGGGCTGATCCCGTTGCGGCTCAGCGGGATCGCCGCCGCGGTGCTGCTCGGCTGGGCCGGGGCCTGGTGGATGCCGCTGGTCCTGGGCGCGGCCTGGATGCTCACCGGGCACTGGCAGGAGCTGGAGATCCGGCGTTCGGTCTCGGCGCATTCCGGTGAGGTGGCCCAGCTCCGGCAGGCCGCCTACCTGCGCGATCTGGCGATCACCCCGGCCGCGGCCAAGGAGGTGCGGCTCTTCGGCCTGCACTCCTGGCTGGTGGCGGGGTTCACCAGGAGCTGGTGGGCCGGGATGACCGAACTGCGCCGCACCTCGATCAACAAGGGCAAGCACAGCGCGGCGATCCTGTTACTGCTGATCGGGCACGCCGCGGTGATCGGACCGCTGGCCTTCTGGGCCGCGGCCGGCGAGCTGTCCCCTGAGCGGCTGGCGGTGGCGCTGCAGGCGATGCTCGGCCTGTTCGCGCTGGGTTTCGCCGGTGATCTCCAGTGGACACTGCACACCGCGAGCGCGGCGATCCCGGCCGCGCGCACCGTCGGCGCGCTGACCGATGACATCCCGGCACCCGCCCTCCCGCGACTGGTGGAGGGCCTGCCGCGCCAGGAGATCCGGTTCGAGCGGGTGAGTTTCCGCTATCCCGGCGATACCCGGCCGGTGCTGGACGAGCTGGACCTGGTGCTGCCCGCGGGTTCCTCGCTGGCCATCGTCGGCGACAACGGCGCCGGCAAGTCCACCATCGCCAAACTGCTCGCCGGGCTGTACCGGCCGGATGGCGGCCGCATCCTGATCGACGGCCACGACCTGGCCGAATACGACCTCACCGACTGGCGGCGCAGGCTCGCGGTGGTGTTCCAGGACTTCGTCCGCTACCCGCTGCCGGTGCGCGACAACATCGGCTTCGGCGCGGTGGAGACGCCGGTCCGGGAGGCGGAGCTGATCACCGCGGCCCGGCTGGGCGGGTTCCTCGGCATCGAGGCCGAGCTGCCGAAGGGCTGGGACACCCCGCTGAGCGGGGAGTTCGCCGAGGGCGCCGACCTCTCCGGCGGGCAGTGGCAGCGGCTGGCGCTGAGCCGCGCGCTGTACGCGGTGCGGCACGGCGCAGGCGTGCTGGTGCTGGACGAACCGACCGCGCAACTCGACGTGCGCGCAGAGCACGACCTGTACGCCCGGTTCCTGGAGATCACCCAGGACATCACCACGATCCTGGTGTCGCACCGCTTCGCCACCGTCCGGCTGGCCGACCGCATCGCGGTGCTGCGGGACGGGCGGGTCAGCGAGTACGGCACCCATGCGGAGCTACTGGCCGCCGACGGGCGGTACGCGCGGATGTTCCGCGTGCAGTCCGCGCCGTTCGCCGCCGCCGAAGGGAATGGGCATGCGTAGCAGCTTCGCCGCGATCCGCCTGCTGGTCGGGACCGCGTTGCGGGTGGACCGGCCGAGGGCATTGCTGGTGCTGATCCTGTCCCCACTGCTCAACATGGTCGCCGCGGCGCAGGCGATCGGCCTGCAGTGGCTGATCGACGGGGCGGCCGGCCGGTCCTGGGGACTGGCCGTCTGGGGTGGGGTGCTGCTGGCCGGGGTCACCGTCGCGGTGCACCAGTGGGCCGCGATCAGCACCGACCTGCGGCAGACCCTGCAGCAGCGGATCGGCCTGGAGCTGGACCGGCGGCTGATGACGGTGTGCGCCGGACCTGGGCGGATCGGGCACTTCCAGGACCCGGACTTCCTGGACACCGCCGAGCTGCTCCGGCAGCGCCGCGGTGAGTTCAGCATCGCCTTCGCCGCGCTGGTGGAGAACGCGAACCTGCTGGCCAGGTTCCTGGCCGCGGCGGTGGTGCTGACCTTCGCGCATCCGCTGCTGGCGTTGCTGCCGCTGTTCGTGCTGCCGCTGGCGCAGGCCAACCGCTGGCAGGCCAAGCTGGTCAACGAGGCCGAGCAAGCCGGGGCTGCCGCGGACCGGCGGCGGTTGAGCCTGTTCGCGCTGGCCACCGACGCGGCGGCGGCCAGGGAGCTGCGGCTGTACCGGCTGGGCGGGGAGTTCGCGGCGCGGCACGCGGCGGCCTTCGCCGAGGCCAGCGGACCGAGGGAGACGGCCCGGCTCAAGGGCGCGCTGGCGGTGGCGGGCGGCTGGTTGATCTTCGCCGGGGCGTTGCTGACCGGGTTGTACCTGCTGGCGCGGTCGGTGTTCGAGGGCACGGCCTCGGCCGGGGCCGCGGTGCTGGTGGTGTTGCTGGCGACCAGGCTGGTCGGCGCGACCACCGGGCTGAGCTGGCTGCTCGGCTGGCTGCGGCGCTCGCTGCACACGATCGGGCTGTTCGTGAAGCTCGCCGATCATCCCAAGGACACCAGTACCGGTGGGGCCGCCGCGGTGCCGGAGCGTGGTGACCTGGTGCTGAGCGGGGTCGGGTTCCAGTACCCCGGCCAGTCCTCCCCCGCGCTGACCTCGGTGGACCTGCGGTTGCCCGCCGGGTCGACGGTGGCCGTGGTTGGCGACAACGGCGCGGGCAAGTCGACCCTGGTCGCGTTGCTGGCCGGGTTGCACGCCCCCTCGCACGGGGTGATCAGCTTCGCCGGGCAGGACCTGGCCGAGGTGGATCCGGCGGTGTGGCAGGGCAGGGTGACCGCGTGTTTCCAGGACTTCTGCCGGTTCGAGCTGTTCGTCAGGCAGAGCGTCGGCGTCGGCGAGCTGACCAGCCTGGACGACGAGACCGCGGTACGCGCCGCGCTGGTCGCCGGGGGTGCGGACGGGGTGGTGGCCACGCTGCCCGCCGGGCTGGACACCCAGCTCGGCAAGACCCACCCCGAGGGCACCGAGTTGTCCGGCGGGCAGTGGCAGAAGCTCGCGCTGGCCAGGGCGCGGATGCGCACGGCGCCCGCGCTGGTGCTGCTGGACGAGCCGGCCGCCGGGCTGGACCCGGACAGCGAGGCCGAACTGCTGCGCCGCTACCTGGCCGATCGCGGCCCGGACAGTCCGATCACGGTGGTCGTCTCGCACCGGTTCAGCACGGTGCGCCAGGCCGATCTGATCGTGGTGCTGCGGGACGGGCGGGTCACCGAGACCGGGACCCACGCCGGCCTGCTGGCCGAGGGCGGGCACTACGCGGACATGTACGCGCTGCACGCCGCGGCCTATGTGGACGGTCCGCCGTCAGCGGCGGAACGGCAGGTCACGGCGTGAGTGCACGCCGAGTTTGCGGTAGATCCGGGCCAGGTGGCTCTGCACCGTGCGCACGGAAAGGCCGAGCGCCCTGGCCACCTCGCGGTCGGAGCGGCCGTCCGCGGCCAGCGCGGCGATCTCCATCTCCCTCGGGGTGAGTGCGACCGAGCCGGTGACGGCCACCGCCGCGTGCCCGCGCAGTCTGCTGACCAGCAGCACCGCTTCTCCCCTGCGGTCGCCGCCGGTGCTGGAGGCGGCCTCGGCCAGGCGGGCGGCCCGGTCGGTCAGGCCGAGTTTCTCCAGGTGGGCGGCGTGCTCGAGCAGTTCGCCCGGATCGCCCCGGCTCACCGCCAATGCGGCGGCCGCCTCCGCGGCCAGTCTCGGAGCGTCGACGCTGGTCAGCAGGGCGGCCAGCCGGTCGGGCGAGGCGCCGGGGGCGAGCCAGCGCAGTTCGGTCAGCGCGGTCAGTTCCAGGGTGTGCGCGCCCGCCGACCGGGCGGTCGCGGCGGCCGAGCTGTAGGCGGCGAGGGCGCCGGGCAGGTCGCCGCGGGCGGCGGCGAGGGCGCCGGTGGCCTGGTCGGACAGGCCGGGCAGCAGGGCGATGGCATCGGGTGGGTGCGCGGCGAGCACGGCCGCGGCGTCGGCCGGTCTGCGCTGGGCGAGCAGGGCCATGGCCAGCCAGGAGGCCGCCTCGGTGCGGAAGAGCCGGTGGCCGCCGTTCTGCTGGACCACGGCCTCCCGCAGCCGGGCCACCGCCAGGTCCGGTTCCCCGGCCAGGGTGTGCGCGTAGCCGCTGAGCAGGGACCATTCGGTGTCGGGCAGCCCGGCCTCGGCGATGTGCCGGGCGGCCGCGCTGCCGGGTGCGTGCGGCAGCCTGCCGAAGGCCAGATCGCCCAGCGGCAGCCGGACGTCCTCGCCGCGCCACAACCGGGCCAGCGCGTACCCGGCCAGCTCGTCCCCGGTCCGCGGGGCGACGGCGGCGGCCGCGGCGGTCCGCCCGGCCAGTACCCGGGCGAGCAGGTGTGCCAGCCGGGCCGAGGCGAGTCCGGGACCGTGCGCGCGCAGGGCTTCGGCCGCGGTCTGCTCGGCCTCGGCGGTGCGGCCGGCGAAGAGCAGGACCAGCGCGTCGAGTCCGGCGGCGGCCGCTCCGGGCAGGGCGCTCAGGTCGGCGTGCGCGCCCGATGGATCGCGTTCGGCCCAGCAGCGGTGCGCGGCCAGCGCGAGCCGGGCCCGCGGTCCGGCGTTGCGCAGCACCTGGCGGGCCTGGTCGGGGTCGCCGAGTTCGACCAGGGCGGCGGCCAGCACGGGCGCGGCCAGGTCGGTGCGTTCCAGGGCCCGGCGGGCCAGCCTGGCGGCCAGTTCCGGGTCGTGCCGACAGGTCAGCGCGGCCGCGCGGAGCAGGGTGCCGGGTTCGGGCGGGTGGTCGGCGTCGAGTTGCCAGCGGGCCCGCTGCACCGGGTCCACCGCGTCCGCGCCGGCGGTGAGCAGTTCGGCGCACAGCCTGCGCCGGCGCAGTCCGGGCAGCCGGTGCCGCAGGGCGGCGCCGAGCATGCGTTGCGCGGGGCGCACCACGATCCGGCCGTCGCCGTCCGCGCTGCGCAGCAGTCCGCGCTCCTCCAGGCTTTCCACCACGCCGGGCGCGACCGCGTCCAGCAGGGCCAGTGGCAGTGGCTCGCCGAGCGCGACGGCGGCCAGCGCGTCCCGCTGGGCGTGGTCCAGGCCGCGCAGCCAGCCGTCGAAGAGTTCGGCCAGCCGCGGCGGCACGCTCAGCGCGCCGCGCCACCACCACAGTCCGCCCTCGGTGACCAGGCGGCCGGTGGCCAGCGCGTGCCGGACGAGTTCGGTGAGGAACAGCGGATTGCCGCCGGTCCAGCCGTGCAGCAGGCGCACGGTGGGTCCGGCGGCCACCCCGTCCAGCAGCGCGCGCACCAGCCGGGTGGTGCCGTCGAGGCCGAACGGTTCCAGATCGAGTCTGCGCAGGTAGCGGTCTTTCCAGAGGGCCACGACGGCGTCCGGCATGGGCGCGTCCGGGCGGGCGGTGATCAGCAGCCGCACCTCCCGCTCGTGCGCGAGGCCGAGGGCGAGCGCGGCCGAGGCCGGGTCGAGGTAGTGCGCGTCGTCGATGACCAGCACCGGCGTGCGCCCCTCGGCCCGCCGCAGCAACGCGCCGACCAGCCCGCCCTGGGACACCTGCTCGGTCACGCCGAGCAGTCCGGTGAACGCCCCGAACGGCAGCTCACGGCTGGCCTCGGTGGCCGAGGTCCACACCACCGCGTACCGGCTGGCGTTGAGCCGCGCGGCCACCGCCGCGAGGAACGCGGTCCGGCCGACCCCGACCGGGCCGACGATCACCATCCCCCGGCCCGCCAGCAAAGCGCCGAGGGCCTGTTCCAGCTCCTTTTCCCGCACCACGAACTTCGCCGCGTTCAGCCCCGGAGTCATTCATTGCTCCAGTCGGCGGAATTCAGTTTCATCGACCTCATTCGGCACCCCCTGGTCCGCTGGGCGACAGGGCTACCAGCCTCGGCCATGAACGGGGCGCCGCCAAGTGTCAAGCTTGTCAACTGCCCATTAGGGCGGGCCGCTCATCGGAATTACCGCCAAATGGAACCGTCCCACCGGAAAAACTTCGACCTCGGCCTAAACAACCACTCCGCCGACCCCGGACCGCCCGGCGGGCACCCCCGCCACCCGCACCCCCACCCCGGCCCTGGCCGCCTCGCCGAGCACCGCCACCACCCCGTCGGTGATCGCGGAGATCAACCGCGCGGGCAGGTCCCCGATATCCGGCAGCCGCAACGCGTGCTCCCGCATGTGCAGCACGACCTCGACCGGATTCCCGCGCACCACCGCGCCACCCACCGCCCATCGCCGCCGCGGCACCCCGAGCAACTCCACCACGACCAGTTCCCGCGCCCGCTCCCCGTAAACCCGGACCACCGCCTCGGTCAGCTCGGTGATCAGCCCCGACTCGACCCGCCGGTCCAGGCTCTCCTCCAGCACGCGCACGGCGAAGTGAGGCATGACGTCCCTCCCGATAGCATTCCCACTGACACACCTTTGCTTTGCAAGCAAAGTATCTTTGACTACAAACACTATCGGGAGCGCGCCGCATGTCAACCGGGGACGAGCGACCCACCGAACTGACCGTCGAGGACGGCATCCGCGAACTGCTGGTGCTGATGCCCCGCCTGGTCGGCCGCGCCAAACGCATCCCGGTCCCCCCGGAAATCCAGTCCCTGGCGCTCGCCCCCCGCCACCTGTCCCTGCTCTCGCACCTGCTGTTCGACGGCGCGCTGACGGTGAACGAGCTGGCCGCGCGACTGGAGGTGGCGCCGACGACGGTGAGCCTGATGGTCGGCGAGCTGAGCCGGAAGGGGGTGCTGGAGCGGCGGGAGGACGAGGGGGATCGGCGGCGGCGGATCATCACGATCAGCGCGGGGAGCCGGGCGGGGATCAGCGCTTGGCTGGCTCGGGGGGCGGAGGCGTGGCGGGGGGCGCTGGGGCCGTTGAGCGCGGCGGAGCGGGGGGTGTTCGTGCGGACGTTGCTGGCTTATGAGGCGGGGATGACGGAGGAGTCGGGGTGATGCGGGTCAGGGTCCGATGAGGTGGGCTTCCGGTTCCGGGGAAATGCCCACCGGGGTGTGGACGAATGCCAGTACCGAGTGGCCGCGACGCTGGTCGCGGCAGCGGAGGTCGAGGTGGCGGCGGTGGTCGGCTGGGGTCCGGGCGCACCGGCGCCACAGGCGGCGAGGAATGGCAGCAGCAGGATGGGCAGCATGAGCCGTCGCGTCATTCTGAACCCTTCGGAACCGGAGTTCGCACGTCGGTGGCTCTCGTCGCCGTCCGAGGTCGGTCCGCTACCGCAGCCACCCGATCCAGTGATCCCGGCGGCGGGTCAATTTCGCTACGGAGATCAAGCCCCGGTGGTTATCGTCGAGCCGTGAGCAGTTTTCCCGAGCGGTCGCGTCAGGCCGAGGACGCGGCGTTGCCGGTGCGGCAGCGGCTGCTCGCATTGCGGGACTGCGTGAAGGCGTTCCCGGTGTACGGCCATCACGCGACCTGGCGGCATGTGATCACCTGGGCGCGGATTCCGCGGCGGTTGGAGGATGATCTCGAATCGCTGGGGCGGGCGGTGCGGGAACTGCGGGCGGCGCGGGCGGTGTGGTTGCCGGTGGTGGCGGAGTTCGCGGAGCGGCGGCTGGCCGAGAAGGCGCTGGGGCGGCGGGTGCTGGCCACCGGGGATGTGTGGTTGACCAGGCGGTTCGAGGTTTACTGCCCTGATCCTGATCTGCGGCCGGTGGAGTCGATGGCGCGGGTGGTGGCGCGGGTGATCGACGGGCATCGGGACGGGTCGGTGTGGGGGCGGGAGTGCGTGGTGTGTGGGGCGGGGCGGGCGGTGGAGGTGGTTTGTCCGGGGTGTGGGGTGTTCATTCCGGGGAGTGCGCGGTGGAAGTGGCGGTGACGCGCGCGGGTATCGTCCGCGTGTGGACGTCGAGAACGTGGTGGAGATTTACACCGATGGGGCCTGCATTCCCAATCCCGGGCCCGGCGGGTGGGGGGCGGTGTTGCGTTATGGGCGCCACGAGAAGGAGATCTGCGGGGGCGAGCCGGGGGTTACCACGAACAACCGGATGGAGTTGATGGCGCCGATCAGTGCGCTGGAAGGGCTTACCCGGCCGTCCGTGGTGCATATCCACACCGACAGCACCTATGTGCGCAATGGCATCACCTCGTGGATGGCCAAGTGGGAGAAGAACGGCTGGATCGGGTCGAACAAGCAGCCGGTGAAGAACGTGGATCTGTGGCAACGACTGGGGGCGGCCGCGGCCCGGCATCAACGGGTGGAGTGGTTCTGGGTGAAGGGGCACGCGGGGCATCCGGAGAACGAGCGGGCGGATCGGTTGGCGCTCAAGGGGTTGCAGGAGGCGGTGGCGGGGGCATCCGGGTGAATCCCGGGTTCGCGGGAGTTCGCGGGCATTCCTGGTCCTAGGTTGGGGGCAGGCTAACCAGGGGGTTGTGGGTGGGGACGAGTGCGCATGCGGAGCGTGAGGTGGCGCGCCGGGCGGGGGTTGTGCTGGCGGAGCGGGCTCCTGGGCTGGACGCGGTCACCCGGCGGGTGCTGACCGCGTTGCTGGCCAGGACCGCGAGTGGGGCCCGGTTGCTGGTACGGCCGGAACCTGTCGCGGGGCAGCCGGTGGCGTTCCTGGTGGCGGCTCGTGGGGTGTTCGCGGTGCTGGTCAGGGAGCGGGTGCCGGAGGACGCGGAGCTGGGGCAGGTCGTCATCCACGCCGAGCAGGCGTGCGCCGGGATCGCGGGGCCGCGCGGGCAGGTGCTGGCGCGCAGTGCGGTGCACCTGGCGGTGGTGCTGGGCGGCGACGCGGGGCCGCCGCGGGAACGGCGGCTGGGCTGGGTGCTGACCGAGGCCCAGGTGCCGGAGTTGTTCCGGCGGGACGCCGCGCATCTGGACCGGGCGCTGGTCGATTCCGTTGCGGGGCAACTGGTCGAGCGGTTGCCGGCGTACCTGGACCTGCGGGTTTCCGTGCCGGAGAAGGCTTCCGCCGGTGAGGGGTTGCTGGGACTGGCGGAGGTCACCGAGGATCAGGTGGGGGCGGCGCAGTTGCGGCCGTTCGAGAGCTGGCTGACCTTCCTGCACCCGCAGCAGCAGGCGGTGGCGGTCCGGAACTACAGCGGACCGGCCCGGATCAGCGGGCCGGCCGGCACCGGCAAGACCGTGGTGGCCTTGCACCGGTTGCGGTTCCTGGCCCGGCGCAGCACCGGACCACTGCTGTTCACCACCTTCGTGCGCACACTTCCGTTGGTGCACAAGGCTTCCTTCGCCCGGCTCGCGCCGGAGCTGGTGGAGCGGGTGGAGTTCACCAACCTGCACGCCTGGGCGCGGGAGTTCCTGCGGGCACGCGGGCATGAGGTGCTGGTGCGGTCGAGTTCGGCGGAGACCGCGTTCAGCCGGGCCTGGGTGGCGCACCGGTTGACGTTGCAGGACATCGAGGACGTCGGCTACTGGCGGACCGAAATCGATCGGGTGATCCAGGGCCGGGGCGTGAGCAGCCTGGCCGAGTACCAGCGGACGCCGCGGCGCGGGCGGGTGCGGCGGCTGGACGGCGCGCAGCGGGAACTGGTGTGGGCGTTGTTCCAGAGCTACCAGCGCAATCTGGCCGAGCGCGGGCTGCACGACCACAACGACCTGATCGCGCTCGCCCTGGCCGAACTGCGCCGGGAACCACCGCAGCGGCCCTACGCCGCGGTGGTGGTGGACGAGGTGCAGGACATCACGCTGATGGGGCTGCGGCTGTTGCGGGAGCTGGCCGGGGACGGGCCGAACCGGTTGCTGCTGGTCGGCGACGGGCAGCAGCAGGTGTACCCGGGTGGCTGGCGGCTCTCCGACGCGGGCATCCCGGTGCAGGGGCGCGGCGAGATCCTGCGGGTGAACTACCGCAACCGGGCCAAGGTGCTGGGGTTCGCGCAGCGGTTCGACGCGACCAACCAGGTGGACGATCTGGACGGGGCGGCCGGGGTCGGGCTGCGCGAGGTGGAGTCGGCCAACGCCGGTGGCAAGATCGAGTCCTGGCGGGGTCCGGAGGCGGAACTGGGTGCGGCGCTGCGGACGGCGCTGGCCGGTTCGTCCGTCCCGCATGGCCGGACGGCGGTGATCGTGTTCCAGCGCAAGGATCTGGACCGCTGCACCGCGTTGCTGCGCTCGGCCGGGATTCCGTTGCTGCGCCTGGACGATTACCTGGGTGCGGAGGACGACCGGGTCAAGGTGGGCACGGTGCACCGGGCCAAGGGACTGGATTTCCAGGCGGTGCTGGTGGTCGAGTTCAGCGCCCGGCCCGAGGAGGACGAGGAGCAGCGGGAACTGCGCGGGCGGCAGCAACTCGTCGCGGCGACCAGGGCGCGGGACTTCCTGTGGTGGGGCACCGCCGAGGCCGGGTGATCCCGACCCCGGCGGTGGGGTTCACACCCGGCGGATCCGGGCCAGCCAGGCCGGCAGGTCGCCGAGCTGATTGCCGCCGTCGGCGTTGCGCCCGACCACGCCGCGGTACTGGCTGTCGATCAGCTCCTCGATCACCCAGCCCTCGGCGAAGGCGGTCCGGATCACCGAGTCGCTGATCTCCGGGCCGTAGCCGGGTCCCTTGTCCGACAACGCGAGCAGGTGCACCACCGCACCCGGCCGGCAGACCCGGTGCAGGCTGCGGACGTAGGCAGGCCGGTCCCGGTTGCCGAAGACGTGGAACAGCGCGCTGTCCAGCACCGTGTCGTACTGCGGCTGCTCACCCAGGTCCAGCGCGTCGGCCAGCTCGAACCGGGCTGGCACCTGGGCCCTGATCGCGTTGGTCCTGGCCTGCGCGATCGCCCTCGGCGCGTAGTCCACGCCGAGCACGTCGTGCCCGAGGCGGGTCAGCTCGATGGTGTGCCAGCCGTCCCCGCAACCCGCGTCCAGCACCGCACCCCGGAACTCCCCGCGAGCGGCCAGGTCCAGCATCACCGGCTGCGGTTCGCCGATCACCCAGGGCGTGGCGCCCTCGGCGTAGGACTGCTCGAAGGCGTTCGGGTCGAGGCGTTCCTGGATCTCGGCCAGCTCCTCCTCGGTCGGCGCGTCGTCCTGGGTGAGTTTCAACCGCCAGTAGCCGCTGAACTCGATGGCGCGCTTGGACATTCCCCGCTCGGTCACCAGGTGGCGGCGCAGCGCGCGAACCGCGCCTGCCTCCCCCGCCAGCCAGGCGAACCCGTTGCCAGAGGGGAACTTCGCGGCGCGCACCGCGTTCAGCAGCACCTCCGGACCGGTGCGATGCACCCAGTGCACCTCGATCTCGGCCGCCGAGTCGAGCTGTTGTTCCTCGGCGGCGTCCGGCACTTCCAGGTACACCAACGCCTTCTTCCCCGCCGGCAGGGATGCCAGCAGGGTGGCGATGGCGGGCAGGGCGGTCTGGTCACCGGCGAGGAGCAGCCAGTCGGACTCGCCGAGCGGGCGGGCGTACTGCGCGTCCGGACCGTACCTGCCCAGCACATCGCCGACCCGCGCCCCGGCCGCCCAGGCCGTGGCCGGGCCACTCTCGTTGCCGTGCAACACAAAATCGACATCGATGGTGGCGGACTCCGGGTGGTAGGCCCGCACGGTGTAACTGCGCATGACCGCGCGCTCGGCCGCCGGGATGGCCAGATACGCCTGGTACCAGCGCATCGCGTCCCCGTCGGCCTGCGGTTCGGGCAGCACCGGCTCGGTCTGGCCGGGCCGCGGGAAGCACAGTTTCAGCTGCTGGTCCGGCCAGATCTCCAGATTCTCCAGGCCGGGGCCGGTGAAACTCACCCGCGTCAGGTGCGGGCTGAGCCGCCGGACCTCGGTGACCCGGATGTGCGCGACGAGCGGTTCGGTCATGCTCAGACCCCCACGTACTCGCGCAGGTGCCGGGCGGTCAGCGTGTCGGCGTTCTTGACCAGCTCGGCCGGGGTGCCGGTGAAGACCACCTGCCCGCCGTCGTGCCCGGCGCCGGGACCCAGGTCGATGATCCAGTCCGCGTGCGCCATCACGGCCTGGTGGTGCTCGATCACCACCACGGTGTTCCCGTTGTCCACCAACCGGTCCAGCAGGCCGAGCAGCTTGTCCACATCGGCCAGGTGCAGGCCGGTGGTGGGCTCGTCGAGCACGTAGGTGGCCGCGCCCTCGCCCATGTGGATGGCCAGCTTGAGCCGCTGCCGCTCCCCGCCGGAGAGCGTGGTCAGCGGCTGGCCGAGGCCGAGGTAACCCAGGCCGACCTCGTGCATGCGGTGCAGGATGGTGTGCGCCGCGCCGGTGGCGAAGAAGTCCCGCGCCTCGGTCACCGGCATGGCCAGCACCTCGCTGATGTTCTTGCCGCGCAAGGTGTAGGTCAGCACCTCCGGGGTGAACCGGCGGCCCTCGCACTGCTCGCAGACCGAGGCCACCCCGGCCATCATGGCCAGATCGGTGTAGACCAGGCCAAGGCCCTTGCAGTGCGGGCAGGCGCCCTCGGAGTTGGCGCTGAACAGGGCAGCCTTGACCCCGTTGGCCTTGGCGAAGGCGGTCCGGATGGAGTCCAGCAGGCCGGTGTAGGTGGCCGGGTTGCTGCGCCGGGACCCGCGGATCGGGGCCTGGTCGACGATCCGGACACCCTCCCTTGTGGACAGTGAACCGTGGATCAGCGAACTCTTGCCGGACCCCGCCACTCCGGTGACCACCGTGAGCACCCCCAGCGGCACGTCCACGGTGACATCGCGCAGGTTGTGCAGGTTCGCGCCGCTGATGGTGAGCTGCCCGCTCGGTTCCCGGACCGGGTCCCGCAACTGGGCGCGGTGGTCCAGGTGCCTGCCGGTGAGGGTGTCGGAGGCGCGCAGTCCGGCCAGGTCGCCGGTGTAGCAGATCTGACCGCCGCCGGAACCGGCCCGAGGGCCGAGGTCGACGATGTGGTCGGCGATCTGGATGACCTCGGGCTTGTGCTCCACCACCAGCACGGTGTTGCCCTTGTCCCGCAACAGCAACAGCAGCTCGTTCATCCGGGCGATGTCGTGCGGGTGCAGGCCGACGGTGGGCTCGTCGAAGACGTAGGTGATGTCGGTGAGGCTGGAACCCAGGTGCCGCACCATCTTCACCCGCTGCGCCTCACCACCGGAGAGGGTGCCGGACTCCCGGTCCAGGCTCAGGTAGCCCAGCCCGATGCCGATCATCGAGTCGAGCGTCTCCAGCAGCCCGGCCAGCATCGGCGCCACCGAGGGTTCCTCGATGGACCGCAGGAACGCGGCCAGGTCGGTGATCTGCATGGCCGAGCACTCGGCGATGTTCTTACCGTTGACCAGCGAGTCCAGCGCGGCCTGGTTCAGCCGCGCGCCCTTACAACTAGGACAAGTCGTGAAGGCGACCGCCCGGTCCACGAAGGCCCGGATGTGCGGCTGCATCGCCTCCCGGTCCTTGGCCAGGTACACCCGCTGCACCTTGACCACGAGACCCTCGTAGTTGGTGTTCATCCCGGCGATCTTCATCTTGGTCGCCGGCTTGTGCAGGAAGTCCTGCCACTGCTGTTCGGTGTAGTCCTTGAGCTTGACGTCCGGGTCGACGAGTCCGGACAGTGCCAGCAGCTTCCAGTACCAGGAGTCCACCGCGAACTGGGGCACGGTGATCGCACCCTCGTTGAGCGACTTCTCCTTGTCCACCAAGGCGTCGACGTCGATCGCGGTGGCCCGGCCGAGGCCCTCGCACTCCGGGCACATGCCCTCGGGCAGGTTGAAGCTGAACGCGCCGGAGGTGCCCGCGTGCGGCTGGCCGAGGCGGCTGAACATGATGCGCAGCATGGTGTGCGCGTCGGTGGCGGTGCCGACGGTGGAGCGGGCGTTGGCGCCCATGCGTTCCTGGTCGACCACGATCGCCGCGCTCAGGTTGCGCAGCGAGTCGACGTCCGGGCGGCCCAGGGTGGGCATGAAGGACTGCAGGAACGCGCTGTAGGTCTCGTTGATCATCCGCTGGGACTCGGCCGCGATGGTGCCGAAGACCAGCGAGGACTTGCCAGAGCCGGACACCCCGGTGAACACGGTGAGCCGGCGCTTCGGAATATCGACCGAGATATCGGCCAGGTTGTTCTCCCGCGCACCTCTGACCTCGATCACATCGTGACTGTCGGCAGCGAGACGACGACCATCCGAAGGCAGTGCCACTTGACCCCCATCGATCTTTAGGCTGTAAAGTGTTGGCCGGGAGACGGTACTTTATGGCGTAAGGAGTTGCAAGTTGGTGGTCTACGCGGCCCAGGGCGACGCAGCCCGGTCGATGGCGCTGCTGTGGCAGGGAACATCGGCTGACCTGCCCAAACCCGGTCCGAAGCAGGGGCTGGACCTGGCCGGCGTGGTCACCGCGGCGATCGAGGTGGCCGATGCCGAGGGCATGGCCGCGCTGTCCATGCGCGCGGTCGGCCAGCGGCTCGGACGCACCGCGATGGCGCTCTACACCTATGTGCCGAACAAGAACGAACTACTCGACCTCATGTATGACCGGGTGCTCACCGAACTGCCGACCGAATACGACCTGACCGCGGGCTGGCGGGCGGCGATCACCGCGTGGGCCGAGGACACCTGGGAGTTCTACCTGCGGCATCCGTGGGTGTTGCAGGTGTCCCAGGCGCGGCCGGTGCTCGGGCCGGGCGAGTTCACCGTGATGGAGACGATGCTGCGGCTGCTCTTCGCCACCGGCCTGGACACCGAGACGGTGCGGCGACTGGCCGGTGCGCTGGCCCAGTACGTGCGCGGGGCGGCGCAGCCGGGTGCGGAATCGCGGCAGTCCCTGGCGGTGACCGGGGTGTCCGACGACGACTGGTGGTACGCGCGCTCGGCCCAGCTGGGCACGGTGGCGCCGGATTTCCGGGAACGGTTCCCACTGCTGGGCAAGCTGGACCAGACACCACCCGCGGAGGACCACGGGGAGCAGCCGTACCTGGAGTGGGAGGCACGCAAGAGCTTCGAGGTCGGGCTGGCGGTGCTGCTGGACGGGGTGGCGGCGCGGCGGATCCAGGCGGGTTTGTAGTTACCGCACCGCGAACGGGGTCAGGCGGCGGTCCCGGCCGTCGGACTCGCTCAGGTACTTGCGGGTGATCCGCTCGCGCTCGATCTTCTCCCAGGTGTCGGCGACCCCGGCCAGCCAGCGGGCCACCGCGTGCGCGATCCCGGTCGGCGGCACCGCGTTGCCGGTGGGCGGGTCGGCCGGGTCCAGCGGGGCGGGCAGTTCGGGCCAGATCGGCGCGACGAAGGTGTGCGGGGCGGGCAGGGCGTCGTAGACCGCCTGCAGCAGGTCGCGTTCGGCCGCGATCCCGGCGATGGTGGCGGCCGGGTCGATCCGCCGGCCGGGGCTGATGTCCAGGTCCGCCAACGCTTTCGCCGCCGCCGCGGTGATCAGGCAGCGACGGCGTTCCAGCAGGGCGGCGATCTTGTCCGGCTCGGCCCGGTCGACCACCCAGGCACCGGTCAGCCGGGGCATCCCGTCGTCCAGACCGGTCTGCACATGCCAGATGATCACCTGCTCGCCCTGGGCGTCGGCAACGGCGTCGGTGCGGTCGAAGTCGGGCACCCGGCCAGCTTAGTCCCGGCTCACGGGGGCCTGGCGGACCTCGGCGTGGCGGTCTATCAGCTATATCAGCTATAGTTGCATTGAAGAAAGTTTCTTTGATGCAAGTTTCTGACGCCGTACTGGAGGTGGGTGCCGTGAACGGGTTCATCGGGCGACGTCGCGAACTCGACCTCCTGACCGAGCTGTTGGTGCCGGTCAGGACCGGTGGGCGCAGTGGGCGACCGGGGCGCGCGGTGTTGATCAGGGGGCGCCGGCGGGTGGGCAAGTCCCGGCTGGTGGAGGAGTTCGTGGAGCGCACCGGGCTCGCGCATGTCTTCTTCACCGCGGTCGGGGGTACCAGGGAAGAGGATCTGGCCGGCTTCACCACGGAGGTGGCTCGTTCCAGCCTCCCGGAGGCGGACCGTTTCGCCGACTTCCCGGCCCCGCGAAGCTGGGACGCCGCACTGAGCCTGCTCGCCTCCGCGCTGCCCACCGATGCGCCCAGCATCGTCGTCCTGGACGAGATGCCCTACCTCGTGCGCGAGGACCCGACCTTCGAGGGCGCGCTGCAGAAGGCCTTCGACCGGACGCTGTCCAAGCTGCCGGTCCTCCTGGTGCTGATCGGCTCCGACCTGGCCATGATGGAGCAGCTCAACACCTACGGGCGGCCCTTCTACCAGCGTGGCACCGAACTGGTGGTGCCGCCGCTGACCCCGGCGGACGTCGCGCTCATGCTGGAACTGCCTGCCGCTGAGGCCTTCGACGCCTACCTGGTCAGTGGCGGGCTCCCGCTGATCCTGGAGGAATGGCCGCGGGGCGCCGGCCTCTGGGACTACCTGGACCTCGCACTACGCAGGCCGACCTCGGCGCTGCTGGTGAGCGGGGAGCGCACGCTGGCCGCGGAGTTCCCGACCGAGACGCAGGCCCGAACCGTGCTTGCCGCCATCGGCCACGGTGAGCGCACCTTCACCTCGATCGGCCGGGCCGCGGGCGGGCTCAACCCCGGTTCGGCGACTCGGTCCCTGGAGCTGCTCACCGGCCGCCGCATGGTCGCCGCCGACCTTCCGCTGTCGACCCGGCCCAGCCGCGAGACCCGGTACCGGATCGACGACCCCTACCTGCGTTTCTGGCTCTCCTTCATCGGCCCCGGCATCCCGGCCGTGGAACGCGGCCGCGGCGACCGGGTCCTGGACACCATCCGGGCGGGCTGGACCTCCTGGCGTGGCAGGGCCGTCGAACCAGTGCTCCGCGAAAGCCTGTGGCGCCTGACCGATGAGCGGCTGCCCGAGGGCACCAACGCCGTCGGCGGCTACTGGACCCGTACCAACGACCCGGAGATCGACCTCGTCGGCGCCGACCGGGCTCCCATCGCCAAGAAGATCACTCTCGCCGGGTCGATCAAGTGGCTGGAGCACAAGCCCTTCGATCACCGTGACCTCGCCCGCCTCATCGTCCACCGCGCCCAGCTCCCCGGCGCGGACGAGGACACCCCGCTGTTCGCGCTCACCCGCAGCGGCTGCACCGCCGAAGGCGTCACCCACCTCACACCCGAGGACCTCCTCACCGCGTGGTGAGGTCAGGGCTCAGTCCCGGCTGGCCGCGAGCAGTTCCAGGTAACCCTTGCCCGCCCGGAACAGCGTGTCCGCATACGGTTCCAGCTTCCCAGGCGCCCAGCGGCGGGCCTCATAGGTCTCGCTGGCCGCGGTCAGTGCGGTGTGGCTGATCGCCAGCTCCTCGGCCACCCGGGCCTGGAAGTCCACTGTGGACGGAGCCTCGCTGCGGACCGTCTCTGGGTCGCCCTCGGCGAGTGTGGTCAGGGTGTCCTGGGCGATGCCGGTCTCGGCGGACCAGATCAGGGCCGGGCGGATGAGGTGGTGGTTCCAGACCGGGGCGTGCGCGGAGCGCCACAGTGGCAGGAAGGGGTTGCGGGACAGGCGGGTCAGGTTGGCCCAGTGCTGGGCGCCGGTGGGTTCGCCGCGCCAGGGCACCTCGGCGGGTGGCAGGTCCACGACCAGGGCGACGGTGATCAGTTCGGGTTCGGCCGACGGGTCCAGGATCTCGCCTGCCGTCCACAGCGCGCGTACGCGCAGCGGGCTGATCGGGTTGGGGTTCTCGATCAGCCCGGCACAGGTCTGCGCCAGGGTTTCCAGGTGGTGCGCCGCGCGGTTCCGTTTCACGGCGCCATCCTGCCTGATCCGGCGGTGACGAACCGGGTGAGGGCGTCGATGGTCCCTGTGGTGCCGGTGTGGTGGTGGCCCGCGATGCCCTGGTCCCTGGCCGCGGCGACGTGGCCGGGGGTGTCGTCGACGAACAGGGTCTGGTGCGCCGGCAGGGCGAGGGTGCGCAGGACGACCTGGTAGCTGCGCGGGTGCGGTTTGGCCACGCCTGCCTCGGCGGAGAGGACCACGCCGTCGAAGGTGGCGCGGTGGCCGGAGCGGTTGAGGCGGCGGCGGGCGCTGGGCCAGGCGTTGCTGAGGATGACGATCCGGGTGCGCGGGCCGCGCAGCTCGGCGAGTGCGGTGAGCAGGCGGTGGTTCCAGGTGACCTCGTCGGCGGCGGCACGCAGGGCGGCCAGGGGTTTGGGGCGCAGGCCGAGGCGGTCGCCGACCAGGTTCCACCACTTGTCCTCGGACATCCGGCCGATGAGCACGGTGTCGTCGTTGCCGCCGAAGACCGCGGCCAGCAGCTCGGCGGTGGTCAGTTCGGGGGTGAAGCGGGCGGCCAGGTCGTCCCAGTTCTCGGTGGCCAGCACGCCGCCGACGTCGAGCAGCAGGCCGCGGCGGTGGAAGTCCATGATCGCGGCGGCCAGCTCCGGCGGCCACTCCCCCGCGCGCACCAGCGCGGCGACCTCCGCGTGCTGGCCGGGGTGTTCGGCCCAGTGCGGCACCCCGGCGCGGAGCACGGCGTGCAGCAGGTCGCCGGGGTAGAAGGTGGACTCGGTGAGCGGGTTGGCGCGCAACTCGGCCAGGGCCAGCGGCATCAGGTGTGGCAGGCCGATGCGCTGGCCGATCAGCAGCCGCAGGTCGGCGGGGGCGAGCTGGTCCAGGGGGATCTGGCGCAGTTCGTGGCAGCGGGTGATCAGCCGGGTGGTGTCCGGGGGCGGCGGGCCCCAGTCGTCCTGTTCCAGCTCGGTCAGGTTCACTGCCCACCGACCGGTCGGTAGGCGCGCAGGAAGACCTGGACGCCCGCGGTCACGCTGGCCAGGAGTTCCTCTTCGCTGATCGGCAGCGCGCCGTAGACGGTGCTGGCCTGGACCTCGCCCGCGGCGAGCTGGGTGAAGTGCACCGCGGCCCGCTGCGGGTCCTCGATGGTCAGCAGACCGCGCTCGGCCAGGCCGGCCAGGCGGCGGGCGAGTTCGGCCGCGACCGGGCGCGGGCCGGTGTCCCGCCAGGCTTCCAGCAGGTCGGGCGGGAAGTGGCCGATCTCCGCCTGGATGTGCCGGACCAGGGCGAAGTGGCCGTTGAAGGCACGCATCGGCGCGGTGAAGTCCAGCGCGAAGGCGAGCAGGTCGGCCTCCAGGTCCAGGATCTTGTCCAGGTGCCGGGCCATGTTGGCGATCAGGACCTCGCGGACCTGGGCCGCGCTCTCCAGGATGATCGTCCGGAACAGGTCCTTCTTGTCCGCGAAGTGGTTGTAGATGGTGCGGCTGGAGACCTCGGCCTCCCTGGCGATGGTGTCGATGCTCGCCCGGGTGTAGCCGTCCCGCGCGAACACCGTCCGAGCGCCGTCGATGATCGCCTGCCGCTTCTCGGCCAGCCCCTTGCGACCGCTGTTTCCGCTGCTCACACCACTCCTCAGGAAGTTTTTTACAATGAGCGTTGTACTTGTTGCCACGATCGTTGTAACTTTGGCGACGATACCTGACCGGACATCCTTGGGGGAGTCATCATGTCGAACACTCCGTTGCGCGTGGCCGTGATCGTCGCCAGCACCCGGCAGGGCCGGTTCGGCTCGACCGTGGCGCGCTGGTTCGACCGGCAGACCGGGCAGCACCCCGGCCTGGAGATCGAGGTCCTCGACCTGGCCGAGACGCCGCTGCCGGTGGTCCTCGGCGGCGATCTGTCCACTGAGGACAGTGCCATACTCGCGCCGGTCACCGGGTTACTGGAGCGGGCCGAGGCGTACGTGGTGCTGACGCCGGAGTACAACCACAGCTACCCGGCCGCGCTGAAGAACCTGATCGACTGGCACTACACCCAGTGGCGGGCCAAGCCGGTCGGCTTCGTCTCCTACGGCGGACTCGGCGGCGGGCTGCGCGCGGTCGAGCACCTGCGCCCGGTCTTCGCCGAGCTGCACGCGGTGACCATCCGGGACGGGGTCAGCTTCCACAGCCCGTGGACCGACTTCGACGCCGAGGCCAACCACCGCGACCAGGAGGGCTGCGCCAGCGCGGCCAAGCTCATGCTGGACCAGCTCGCCTGGTGGGGTCGCGCCCTGCGCACCGCCCGCGCCGAACTCCCGTACAGCGCGTGAAAGCCGTGACGACACAGGCGATTCCGCGGTCGCGGGCGCAGGTCATCGCGCTCGTGCTGGTGCTCGGTGGGGTGCTCACCGGGCTGGACATGACCATTGTGAACGTGGCGCTCAAGCACCTCGCCACCGAGTTCGGCGCCCCGCTGGCCACGGTCGGCTGGGTGGTCACCGGGTACACCCTGGCGCTGGCCGCGGTCATCCCGGTCACCGCGTGGGCGGTCGGCCGCTTCGGCGCGCGCCGGGTCTACCTGACCGCGGTCGGGGTGTTCCTGCTCGGTTCGGTGCTGGCCGGGGCGGCCTGGGACATCGGCTCGCTGATCGGTTTCCGGGTGCTGCAGGGCCTGGGCGGCGGGATGATCATGCCGGTCAGCATGACCATCCTGGCCCGCGCGGCCGCGCCGGGTGAGCTGGGCAGGGCGATGAGCACCATGGGGCTGGGTGTCCTCATTGGACCGTTGTCCGGTCCGGTGCTGGGCGGCTGGCTGGTGGACGAGGTGTCCTGGCGGTGGATGTTCTTCCTCAACCTGCCGATCGGCGCGGCCGTGGTCCTGTTGGCACTGCGGCTGTTCCCGCCGGATGACGCGCTCACCCAGCGCCGGCTGGACCTGCCCGGTCTGCTGATGCTCTCCCCCGGCCTGGCGCTGGTGCTGTACGGGGTCACCGTCGGCGGCGAGCACGGCGACTTCACCGCGTGGACGCTGCTCGCGATCGTGACCGGACTGGCCCTGGTAGCCGGATTCCTGGTGCGGGCCAAGGTGATCCGCGACCCGCTGATCGACCTCGGGCTGTTCCGGGACCGGGTGTTCGCGGCCGGGGTGGGCACGCTCGCGCTCTACGCCAGCGGTTACTTCGGCTCGATGTTCCTGATGCCGCTGTACTTCCAGCTCGCCCGCGGCGAGAGCGCCACCGGGGCCGGTCTGCTGATCATCCCCGCCGCGCTCGGCTCCGGACTGATCATGCAGGTGGCCGGGCGGCTGGTGGACCGGTTCCCGCCGGGGCTGATCGTGCTGACCGGGATCTCCGTCGGGGTGACCGGGATGCTGGCCTTCGCCGCGCAACTGGCCGTGGACGGGCCGTACTGGGGACTGCTGATCGCGGTCACGCTGATCGGGGTCGGCGGGGGCGGCACCATGATGCCGACGATGACCGCGGCCACCCGCACCCTGCCGCCGGAGCGCACCGCGGCCGGTAGCGCGGTGCTCGGCCTGGTCAGCGCGCTGGCCTCGGCCACGGGCACCGCGGTGCTCTCGGTGGTGCTGACCGCCAACCTGGCCGCGAGCGCGCCCGGCGCGGCCATCCAACAGACCTACCTGCTGGTCGCGGGCCTGGTGGCGTGCGCGCTGCTGCCCGCGCTGATGTTGCCGAGGAGGCAGCCATGACCGAGATCGCCCTGCTGCGCAAGGAAATCCGCGCGCTGACCGACCGGGCCGAACTCACCGACCTGGTCAGCCGGTTCTTCCGGTCCCTGGACGAGCGCGGCTTCGACGCCCGCTGGGCCGCGCGGACCTTCGCCCCGGACATCGAGGTGCACTACCCGGTCGGCTCCTTCCGCGGCCTGGCCGACATGGCCGAGGTGCAGACGGTGACGATGAACCTGTTCGGCCCCACCCAGCACCTGGCTGGCAATCACCTGGTCGAGGTGGACGGCGACACCGCCACGGTGCGCTGGGACGCGGTGCACACCCACCTGCACCTGGACGCCACCCAGCAGGCCAGAGCGGATCCGCCCGGCGAGCGGTTCGTCTCCGGCGGCTGGTACGGGGCCGAGGCGGTGCGCACCGCGGAGGGCTGGCGGTTCCGGCGGGTCGAGCTGCACGTGACCTGGAAGCAAGGCAAGCCGCCACTGGTGACCGAGGAGGCGGCCGCGGCCCTGGGCCGGCTGCGGATCTAAGCACCCACCCACCACCGTGTTGGCCGTTCTCGTACGGCGTGTTGGCCGAACTGGACGCCGTGTTGGCCGAACTGGGCGGTGTGTTGGCCGAACTGGACGGTGTGTTGGCCGTTGTGGGCGGTGTGTTGGCCGTTGTGGGCGGTGTGTTGGCCGAAGGGGTGTACCAGTTCGGCCAACACTGTGTACGACAACGGCCAACACGCCGGTGGGTGCTTAGAGTGTCGCGATCACGGACTCGATCACGCTGGTGATCCGGTCGGCCGCCCGATGGGGGTCGGGCGCGCCGACGTCCAGCCAGGTGCTGATCGCGTCCAGGCTGGCGGTGGTGGCCAGCCGGGCGGCCCACTGGGTCCACGGGGTTTCCGGGATGTCCTCGGTGATGCGGGCGTGCACCTCGGCGACCATCGCCGCGCGCAGCTTCTCCGGGTGCGCCGCGAATTCCGGGTCGTGCGCGGCCTGTTGGAAGAGGACGCGGAACGCGGCGGGGTTGGCCGCGGCCCAGGCCACCAGGGCCCGCACGCTGGCCGCGCCCACCTCCACCTCGGAGCCGGTCAGCAGGTGGTCGGCGGCCCGGTCCAGCACCGCGCGGCACAGGTCGTGCTTGGACTCGAAGTGCCGGTACAGGATCATCCGGCTGATCCCGGCCTCGGCCGCGATGTCGTCCAGGCTGGTGGCACTGAAACCGTTGCGGGACAGGGCTTCGGTGGCCGCGGCCAGGATCTGCTCACGGCGCTGCGCGCGGGGCAGTCGCCGGGTCGGGGCACGGTCGTCGGCAGACATCCCTTGCAGAGTAGACCCTCGGATGTATACCTTGAGATATACATCGGAGGGTCTACTTGAGGTGGGGATGGGCATGGCACGGGTGCGGCGGATCCGGACGCCGGTCGGGGACGAGGCCTGGCTGGTCAGCGGGCACGCGGAGGTGCGGCGGCTGTACGCGGACCGGCGGCTGGGGCGGACCCATCCGGATCCGGCCGCGGCGGCGCGGCTCGGTGATCACCAGTTGCTGTCGGCCTCGGAGTTGTACTCCCATGAGCACGAGCACGAGGAGCACATGGCGATCCGGGCCGCGCTGATGCCGTTCTTCGGCGGGCGGCGGATGGCGGTGCTGCGTGAGTCGGTGCGCGGGTTGCTGGCGGAGCTGCTGGACGAGCTGGCCGCGGCCGGGCCGGGGGCTGATCTGCACTCGATGCTGTCGGCGCCGTTGTCGGTGCGGACGTTGTGCGCCTTGCTCGGCGTGCCGGACCGGGAGGTGTTCCGGGATCTGGTGGACCAGATGGACGATGTGCAGGACCGGGCGCGGGCCGAGGCTGGGCAGGCCGAGTTGTCGGCTTACCTGACCGAGGTGGTCGAGTTGCGCCGGACCAGTCCGGATGACGGGGTGCTGGCCGGACTCGCCGCGGCTGGACTGTCCACTGAGGACATCGCGGGGATCGCCACGATGCTGTTGTTCGCGGGGTACGACAGCACCGCGGTGATGATCGACGCGGGGGTGCTGTTGCTGACCCGGCACCGCGATCAGTGGGAACTGCTGCGGGTACGGCCGGACGCGGTGCCGGGGGCGGTGGAGGAGGTGCTGCGGCTGGGCGACGCGGACGCGGCCGACGGCAGCGGGATCGCGCGCTACGCCAGGGAATCCATCGAGATCGACGGGGTGACGATCGAAGCGGGCGAGGCGGTGGTGCTGGACACCGCGCGGGCCAACCTGGACGAGCGGGCTTTCGCCGAGCCGCTGCGGTTCGACCCTGGCCGCTCCCCCAACCCGCAGCTCGCCTTCGGGCACGGGCCCTGGCACTGCCTGGGCGCGCCGCTGGCCCGGTTGCAGCTGATCGAGGTGTTCACCGCGCTCCCCGCCCGGTTTCCCGGGCTGCGCCTGGGAATTCCGGACGGGGAGCTGGCGATGACGGGCAACCTGTTCACCGGGCGGGTGCGCCGGTTGCCGGTGCGGTGGTGATCAGGCGCCCACGGTGCGGCGCAGCCAGGCCCTGGTGGCCTCGCGGTACTCGTGCGCGTTCTTGTGCAGGCCAAGGGAATGGCCGGCGTTCGGCAGCACGTAGGTCTCCAGCTTGGCGGCCGGGGTGTAGTACGGGGCCTCGGCCGGGCGCAGGGTCTTGCCGCTGGTGCAGTCGCGCAGCGCGAGCAGGCCGCAGAACAGGATGTCCTTCTGCCCCACCGGCTGGAAGACGGGCACGTTGATGCCCAGGGTGGTGGGCAGCACGATGCCGAAGACCGCGACCGTGCCCATGCCGGGCACCGAGACCTGGTCCTTGGTGGCCTCGTCCGCCTCGATCACCTTGGGGTCGGCGTTGGCCGCGTTGTAGAACAGCGGGCCGCGCGCGCCGGGGCGGGTGGCGAACCAGAGCGGATCGCTGCCGCGCTTGCCCAGCAACGGATCCAGCAGGGCCGGGCCGAGGCCGAGCACCGCGCCCAGGCCCAGCACCGGCAGGGCGGGCAGGTGGGTGATGCCGCTGAGGATGACCGCGTCGACGTCCTTGTAGACCGCCGCCTCGGTGGCCACGATGCCGGAGCCGACCGAGTGGCCGACGATGACCACCTTCTGGAACGGCACCCCGCCGACCCGGCCGGCGCGCAGGTGCTGGACCACCTGGTGCATGGAGTCGGCCTCGACCGAGAGCAGCATCGGCAAGCTCAGTGGTTTGGTGGACTTGCCGGTGCCCAGGCGGTCCACCGCGAAGGTGGCGAAGCCGGCCTTGGCCATGTCGCGCTGGTAGGAGTAGCGCTCGGGCTGGTAGGGCAGGTCCCAGTACGCGCGGTTGTAGGTGCCGCCGTGCACCAGCAGCTGCACGACCGGCGGGGTTTTACCGCTGGGCAGGCAGAGCTGGCCCTGCACGGTGGCCAGACCACCGGGCAGCAGCGGCAGTAAACCGGGGCCGGTGACGGGCAGGTCGAGCACCTTGCAGTCGACCGGCTGGGCCGCGGCCTGGGGCGCGGTCAGACCGGTGAACAGCAGGGCGCAGGCCGACGCGACCGCGAACAGCTTCGGTAGCAGTCTCACGGGGAGAGCCTTCCAAGATCGGAAAGGGTCGGGAGGTGCCTGACGATACACCCGGTAGCCGGGCGGATACTTTCAGGTGACTACCGGGAGTGGACGGTCATCGGCAGCTGGTTGGGCTGCATGGTCGCCTTGACCTTGGGGTAGACCCGCTTGCCCGGCACCGGGACCAGGCGCCAGCGCGCGCCGATGGTGGCGGCCACCATCGCGATCTCGGTCTGCGCCAGGTAGTGGCCAGGGCAGAACCGGGCGCCCGCGCCGAAGGGGATGTAGGCGCCCTTGGGTAGTGCGGCCATCCGTTCGGGGGACCAGCGGTCGGGGTCGAACCGGCCGGGATCGGTGAACCAGCGCGGGTCCTGGTGCAGGGTGTGCTGGCTGACCGCGACCTCGGAGCCTGCCGGGATGCGCACGCCGCCGAGTTCGACGTCCTCCCTGGCCCGGCGCATCAGGATGATCGGCGGGGTGCGGCGCAGGATCTCGTTGACGATGCGCTGGGTGTACTCGAGTTTGGGCAGGTCCTCGAAGGTGACCGGGTGGCCTTCCAGTACCTCGTCGAGTTCGGCGTGGAAGCGGCGCTCGATCTCCGGGTTGACCGCGATCTCGTGGAAGAACCAGGCCAGCGCGACCGAGGTGGTCTCCGCGCCGGTGGTCAGGATGGTGACCACCTCGTCCTGGATCTGCTCGTCGGTCATGGCCTCGCCGGTGTCCTCATCCCGCGCGGCCAGGAACACCGAGAGCAGGTCACCGTGATCACCGCCCTGGGTGCGCGCGGTGATGATCGCCTCCGGGATGACCGCGCGCAGCCGGGCCGCGGCCTCGTCGAAGCGGCGATTGCCCGGGATGGGCAGCTTCTCCACCAGCTTCGGCGAGAACGCCCGGACCAGCACGTTCTCCAGCATGATCGGGATGGACCGCTGGATCTCGGCGAGCACATCCGGACCGAGGTCGGCCGCGAACAGGGTGCGCCCGGCGATGGTGAGCACCAGGTCCTGCATCCGGGCGTCCAGGGCGACCTGCTGGCCCTCGGTCCAGGAGTCGGCGAGGTCCTGGGCCAGGCAGGAGATGGTGGACTCGGCGTAGGCGGCGACCCGGCCGCGGGCGAAGGCAGGCAGCACCATCCGGCGCTGGCGCTGGTTGAACGCGCCGTTGGAGGTGGCCAGGCCGTCGCCGAAGAGCGGGCGCATCTTGTCGAAGACGATGCCCTTGTCGTACTTGTCCGCGTCCACCGCGAGCAGGCGCAGGGCCAGTTCAGGGCTGGTCACCATGTAGACGGGCAGCGGTCCGAGGAAGATCTGCACGACCTCGCCATGCGCGGGCAATGAGGTGAGGAAGGGCAGCGGCTTGCGCAACAGGGACAGGGTGTGACCAAGCAGCGGCAACCGGCCGGGGACCACCGCGACCATGCGAACCCACCTCATCTACCGAACGTGTGATGGCGGTAACAATAGGTAGTCGCAAGTCACGTTCGCGACGCTTCTCCAGGCACATACACACGATCGGATGGACTCTGTTATCAACCCTTCCAACGACTCCGGTGTGTCGGTCTTAAGCTGCACTCCGTAATCGTCGAGGAGGGGAGTCCGCGTGGCCGCGGAACGCAACTGGGTGCCGGCAGGCATCGACACCAGCGTGCCAAGCCCGGCAAGGGTCTACGACTACTGGCTGGGCGGCGGCCACAACTTCGAGGCCGACCGGGTACTGGCCGAACAAATCCTCAAGCTCATGCCCGACCTGCGCAGCGCCACCCAGCTGAACCGGTCCTTCCTGCGTCGCGCGGTCCTGCACATGGTCGACAACGGCGTGCGGCAGTTCCTGGACATCGGGTCGGGGATTCCGACGGTGGGCAACCTGCACGAGATCGTGCAGCGGGCTGATCCGAGTTGCCGGGTGGTGTACGTGGACCGGGACCCGGTGGCGGTGGCGCACAGCCAGATGTTGTTGGCGGGCAACCCGAACGCGGCGGTGATCCAGACTGATCTGCGCGATGTCGAGGGTGTGCTGGAGGCGCCGGAGACGCGGCAGCTGATTGACTTCGATCAGCCGGTGGGGCTGATCATGTTGCTGTTGCTGCATTTCGTGCCGGATGAGTGGGATCCGGTGGGGTTGATCGCGCAGTACCGGGAACGGTTGGTGCCGGGGAGTTTCTTCGCGGTGTCGCACGTTTCGGGGGATGCGAACGCCAGCGGGCTGGATGAGGCCGTGGAGGCGTACAAGCGCACGCAGAACGCGCCGATCGTGCGGAGCCATGAGGAGGTGCTCCGGTTCTTCGAGGGGTTCGAGCTGGAGGAGCCGGGGTTGGTGGGATGCGCGTTCTGGCGGCCGGACGGGGTGGGGGATGTGACGGACAAACAGGAGATCAACAACCTGCCGTTCGCGGGGGTTGCCCGGAAGGTGTGATGTCTTCGCGATCACCCTGCTGCCGCAAGGGCTTCCGGGCCGGGACGACGCGCGTGACGATCCAGTGCTGGAGCCATTCCAGCGGCCCACGGCTGCCCCACCGGCGCCAGAGGACCGAGAGTGCGAGCGCGAGGACGAGGAAGACGAGGAACGCCGCCGTCGTGCGGTTGTCCGGGTATCCCTGCGCGGTGCTGAACAGGCCGGAGCCGAGCAGCTGGAAGTGGGCGAAGTACCAGGTCAGCGCCATACTACCGAAGGCGGCGAACGGCCAGAGCAGCCGTCGGCACATGGTGCGCTCCATCGCGATGAGCAGACCGCCGAGCAGGGCGGTGATGAGGCCCATCATGAGGACGAACTCGACGATGCTGAACAGGGTGCGTGCCGGGCCGGGCCAGGCCATCGTGATGAGTTCCTGCCATGGCGCGCCAACACCCTCGGCGGGCTTGGCGTCCGTGACCGCGGCCGCCGCGCCGAACGGATACATGGCCAGGAGTCCGATGAGGACAGTGCCGACGGCAGTCGCGGAACCAGTCACCACCATGCGGGCGCGAATCAGGTGACTGCGTAGGTCAAGCCGGCCCAGCGCGAGGCCCAGCACAAGAAACGGCAGGACGGCGATGGTGTCCTGGGAGGTGCTTCCAGCGCCGAAGACGACGTTCTGCATCGTCGGCAGCCAGTCCTCGGGGTGCGCGAGCAGACTGAACCCGCCGTGCTCGGACATCCGCGTCATCTGCTCCAGGTCCGGTTCGAACAACCGCAGATTGTGCTGGAGGAGCTTGAAGATCGGTGCGGCGACCGCCAGCACACCGGCGATGACGAACAACGTCCGCGCCCGCAGCAACGCGAACGGCAGCAGGAGCACCAGCCACACCGCGTAGAAGTGCAGGATCTGGGCATCCCAGGCGCCGAGTTCGCCGAGCACGAGCGCGAGCAGGAACAGGACCAGCGCCCGCACCACCACCCGCAGCGCGCTTCGGGCCATCACCGGTCCCCGGTGCCGCCGCACTCCGCCGGTGGTCAGCGCGACGGTGACTCCGGCCAGCAGGAAGAAGATCTCCCGGGAACGGACGTCTAGCAGGCGGTTCAGCCAGCTGATCGATTCCGGCGGGTGGCCGGGTGGTCCAGCGGTGAGCCAGCCGGTGACGCCGAAGTGCATCCAGATCATCCCGAGGATGGCGATCGTGCGGAGGACGTCGATGCCGAGCAGTCGGCCTTCCGGGAGGTGGCGGCGCCAGGAGGGTGCCGATTCCGGGTGCTGGACGGTTTGCCGGATGGTGGCATCTGCCGTGTCCTGCTGGGGGTTGTCGGCCATGTCCTCAGGTTTCCGGCGGGATGGCCGGGTCGTGTCCTGGGCTTGTCGCAGTTGTGTCGCGTTGGCCGGGGTTCGCGATCCGTGGCGGGGCGGGTTTGGGGTTGGGGTTGGGGTTGGGGGTAGACCCCCACGACGAGGGTTCTCGTGTGTTCTCCGTACGGCCTGGAGCTTGCTGACCGCGCCTCGCCGAGTGGCCCCTGCAACCTGCCGCCGCCTGCCCACGAATCCGCAACGGGGGCCGCTCGGTGAGGTGTGGTTGGCTTGCGGAAGGCCGTACGGAGAACACACGAGCCCTCGGAGCCACGCTGGGTCCGGCCCCGGCAGCACAAACCCATGCCCCGCAACCTGCTCATCCCGGTTCTTGACTTGCCCTCCCCCCTCCGGTGGTCTGCCCGGCCGGCGAGGCCATCTTTTCCGCTCTTGATCTTTGCGCTTGTGGCCTCTGTTGCTGAGGTACCCGAACGAAAATCAAGATCAAGATCGTCCTCGCCGGACGGGCAGGAATCAAAGGATGGGGGGGAAAGTCAAAGACAAGAGCAAAGAGCAGTGCTCGTACGGTTCCCCCATCCCCGTCAGCCTTCCGATACCAAACCACATCCCGGCAAGCGACCGCCGTTGCTGTTGGGTGGCTAGGGCGGCGGCAGGTTGAGCGGCCGCTTGCCGGGATGTGGTGTGTCCTCTCCAGGCTGACGGGGATGGGGGAACCGCTCGGATTGGGTTTTTGAAAAGCCAGCCCGGCTGCCTGTGCGCGGGCTTTGCCCTGCGGTTGCTCTAGTTCAGGTGGGTGATCTCTGGCCAGAGTTCGTCCCAGGACTTTGTTGTGTCCTCGCAGAGCCAGATTGTGCCGCCGTGTTCTCTGTTCTTGATGTTCAGGTTGTTGCGGATTTCGGCTACCTGGCGGAGGGTGGTGCATGCCTTCTTGACCCAGGCTGGGGCGTCCGGGTACTTGGCGGGCTGGACCAGGATCGCGTTACGTGCCGTGGCGGGTGGGCGTTCCCAGGCTGCGTAACCTCGGTATCCACTGTGGACACTCGGGAGTCCCTGGGTTCGGCCGTAGCGTTGCAGGGCGGCTGCTTGGCCGAAGTTTTCGGCGATGAGGACTGTGTTCTTGCGTTGGGTTGACGGTAGTCCGTTGTAGACCTTGGTGACTGTGTTGGTTAGTTCTGGCCAGCCGAACTGTTCTGCGGTCAGGCCGTTCATCTGCACCACTGGGATGCGGTCTAGGTAGCTCTCCGGGACCAGGGGGAGGGCCAGGGGGGCGATGAAGATCGCTGACAGGGTGGCGGTGGTGGCCACCAACGCTGTGCGGAGTTTGGTGGTTCCGTTGGAGAGCCAGGCATCCACGGGCAGGGCGCCTGCGGCGAGCAGGGCGGGGTAGCCGCCGAAGAGGTAGAGGGGGGAGCCGCCTGCGGCGAGCAATGCCGCGGTGAGGATCAGGTAGGAGGCGCCCAGGAAACGGAGTTGGGGGGTGCGGAGTAGGTGGATCAGGCCTGCCAGCCAGAGGGGGATCAGGAGGGGGCCGATTACCAGGGCTTGCATGGCGAGGAAGGACAGGGGGCCGCCTCGGTCGGCGTTGCCTTCGCTGAGGACCTTGGCCATTTCCAACTGGGGCCAGCCGTTCTCGAACTGCCACAGGAGGTTGGGCAGCCAGATCAGGACGGCGATGGCTCCGCCCGCGTACAGCCAGGGGCTGCGGAACAGGGTTCGGGGGCCGGTCAGGGCGATGGCGAGCAGCAGGGAGGCCACTACCCCGCCGATGAGGTACTTGTTGTGCAGGGCCACGCCGAGTACCGCTCCCGCGACCAGCAGGAGTCTGGGGTCGGCGCCTCGGATCACCTTGACCAGGAGCCACACCACGGCTGCGGTGAAGGTGATGTCGAAGGTGGTGGTGTGCAGCATGTGGCCGGGGATCAGGACCATGCCGGAGAGCGCGGTGCCGATCGCGGCCAGGGTTTGGGCTCGGCGGGTGCCGCCCAGTTCCCGGGTGGTCAGGGCTACCAGGAGAACGGTCAGGCCTGCCGCGATGGCCGCCGGGATTCGTTGGGCCATCAGGGAATCGGGGGCCAGCAGGTTCATCAGGGCGGCGATCATGGGGGTGAAGGACGGCTGGTCAGGGTAGCCCCAGGCCGGGTGCTGGCCCGCGATGATGAAGTACAGCTCGTCGCGGTGGTAGCCGTAGCCGCCGCTGAGGGCGATCAGTACCAGGGTGACCGCCGCTGAACTTGCCAGCGCTCCCCTGGACAGCGCTTGGCGGACCGAAGTCTCCTGCTTCATGGGGAAAGCCTGGCGGGAAACGGACTTTCGCTCCATGGGTGTGTGTCCCGGGGGCGATGGTGGTGCCAGGTCTACCGGGGTGGAGGGGTCAGCTTGCCGCCGGAGCGGAGGAAGTGGTTGACCCAGAGGGTGGCGGCGCCCAGGGCGATGGCGTCGGGGCCCAACTGGCAGAGGGCGATCTGGGTGCCGTCGAAGGGGTGGTGCAGGGCGTAGCGGCGGGCGGTCTCGCGGATGAGGGGGAGGTTGTCCTCGGCGAGCAGGAGGCCGGCCCAGCCGCCGAGGAGGATGCGTTCGGGGTTGAAGAGGTTGATCAGGTTGGCTATGCCCGCGCCCAGGTAGCGGGCGCTTTCCTGGATGAGGGCTTGGGCCTGGGGGGACGGGTCGGACAGGGCCTTGCGGAAGGCGGATTCCTCGTCGAGGAGGGGTTCTGGGTTGGGGTGCAGGTTTCGGTGGCGGGCGACTATGGCGGCGGCGCCGGTGTAGGACTCCAGGCAGCCCTGGGAGCCGCAGCGGCAGGGTGGGCCGTCCAGGGACAGCGTGGTGTGGCCCCACTCCCCCGCACTGCGCCGCGCGCCGCGGAAGGGGTTGCCGTCGGCGATGACGCCCGCGCCCACGCCGGAGCCGATCAGGGCGATCACCGCGTGCTGGGCGCCTCGGCCCGCGCCGAACCACATCTCGGCCTGGCCCATGGTGTTCGCGCCGTTGTCGATGTGCAGGGGCAGGTCGGTTCCCTTGCGCAGCAAGGTTTCCAGCGGGACCGTGTGCCAGGCCGGGGTGTGGCCGTGCACCAGCAGCTCGGCGCCCTGTTCGACCAGGCCGGGCACGCCGACGCCGACCCCCAGGATGCGGTCCGGGTCGACGTTGTCGGCGGCCTGGACCTTGGCCAGGCCGGTCAGGATGTGGTTGATCACCAGGTCCCGGTCCTGGTTGTCCGGTTCGATCGGCAGGGTCTGCTCGGCCAGCACCGCCAGGGTGAGGTCGAAGGCCTTGACCCGCACCCAGGTCTCGGCCACCTCCACCCCGATCACCGTGGACTGCCCTGGGTTCACCCGGAGCAGGCCGCGTGGGCGCCCACCGTCGGAACCCACCGTGCCCGCCTCCACGACCAACTGCTCCTCGACCAGTTGGCCCACCACGTTGCTCACCGATGCCTGGCTCAGCCCGGTGCCCGCGGCGAGTTCCTGCCTGCTGACCGGGCCGTCGAAGTACAGCCTGCGCAGCACCGTTGCCCGATTGCCCCGCCGCAGGTCGTGCACTGTCTGACTGTTCTCGCGCACCCGGGTCCCTTCGCCGTCTTGACCGATTATCAACCTGCCAGTTAAATCACAGCTTGAAATAAGGTTTGTTGTCAGCTTGTCAGCTCCGCCGCCCTCGCTCTGTGTGAGGTTTCGCATGCGCAGTGTCCAGTTCTGGTCGGCAGCGGCGTTGGGGCTGCTGCTGACCGCGACCGCCCTGGTGGCCCCGGCCCCGCAGGCGCGGGCTGCCGGGGAGACAGTCAACATCGCGCTCACCACCACCACCGCGGCCAACAAGGGCCGCACCGTCACCCGCGGCCTGCAACCCCAGGCCCCGGTCCGGTTCACCCCCGGCACCGGCAGCGGTGGCACCACCATCACCGTCAACGAGGGCCGGACCTACCAGGAGTTCGAGGGCGCGGGCGCGTCCTTCACCGACACCGCGGCCTGGCTGATGAACTCCAGCGGCGCGCTCACCCCGGCCACCCGGGACGCGACCATGCGGAAACTGTTCCACCCCACCGAGGGCATCGGACTGTCCTTCATCCGCAACCCGCTGGGCGCCTCCGACCTGGCCCGCTTCGACTACAACTTCGACAACACCTGCTGCGACGTCAGCGACTTCAACATCAACCACGACCTCGCGGACGTGCTTCCCCTTACCCGCCAGGCGAAACAGCTCAACCCGGCGCTGAAGGTGATGGCCTCGCCGTGGAGCGCGCCTGGCTGGATGAAGGACAACAACCACATGCACCAGGGGTGGTTGCAGTCCCAGTACTACACCGCCTTCGGCCAGTACTTCGCCAAGTACGTGCAGGCGTACCAGTCCCGCGGTGTGCCCATCGACTACGTCTCGGTGCAGAACGAGCCGACCTGCTGCGCCGGGTATCCCTCGATGCACTGGAACGCCAACGGCCTCATCCACTTCACCAAGAACGCGCTCTGGCCCGCCTTCCGCGCGGCCGGGATCACCACCAAAACCCTGGTGCTGGACTGGAACTGGGACAAGTGGGCCGAGTTCGGCGCGCCCCAGGTCAACGATCCGGCCATCCGCAACGACCCGCTCTTCGGTGGCGTGGCCTGGCACGGCTACGGCGGCGATGTGGCCACCCAGACCCAGGTGCACAACCAGTACCCGGGCATCAAGCAGTACGGCACCGAGCACTCCGGCGGTGAGTGGATCAACGACCAGCACCGCGAGGACATGGTCGCCGACATCATCAACCCCACCCGCAACCACGCCCGCAGCGTGGTGAAGTGGAGCCTGGGGCTGGATCAGGCCCAGGGCCCGCACAACGGTGGTTGCGGCACCTGCACCGGGCTGATCACGGTGCAGAACGGCGGTCCCCGGCACGGCCAGGTGGACTACACCATCGAGTACTACAACATGGGCCACCTGACCAAGTTCGTCCGTCCCGGCGCGGTCCGGGTGGACACCAACAACACCGCCGCGGTCAGCAACGTGGCCTGGCGCAACCCGGACGGCTCCAAGGCGCTGATCGCCTACAACACCAGTGGCGCCGGCCAGAACGTGCGGGTCAACTGGGGCGGCCAGTCCTTCACCTACAACCTGCCGGCGCGCACCACGGCCACCTTCACCTGGGCCGGGCAGCCCAGTGGCGGACCCACCGGCGGCCAGATCACCGGGCTGGGCGGCAAATGCCTGGACGTCACCGACAACAGCACCGTCAACGGGACCCTGGCCCAGATCTGGGACTGCGTCGGCGCGGACAACCAGCGGTGGACGATCAACGCCGACGGCACCGTGCGCGCGCTGGGCAAGTGCCTTGACGTGAGCGGGAACGGCACGGCCAACGGAACGCCGGTGCACCTGTGGGACTGCTTCGCCGCACCCAACCAGCTCTGGCAGGTGCAGGCCGATCGGACCATCCGCAACCCGCAGTCGAACAGGTGCCTTGACGTGATCGGCAACAACGCGGCCAATGGCACCAAGCTGCAGATCTGGGACTGCACCGCCGCGCCGAACCAGCAGTGGAGCACCGCGTGAACGCTCACCGGTGAAAGTCGTGGGTCCGGGTCCGCGCGGGGACCCGGGCCCACGCGTCATCGGCCGAGCGCGACCAGCTTCGGCACCAGCGTGGCGGGTGCGGGCATGGCGGCCATCTCCTTGCGCACCGCCAGCGCCGCCTCGGTCAGCCCCGGTTCGGTGAGCAGCCTGCGCAGTTCGGCGGTGCTGATGTCCTTGGCGGCCACCGCGGTGCCCGCGCCGCGCTTGGCGACCAGCCGGGCGTTGTGGTCGCGGTCGCCCGCGCCGGGCACCACCAGCTGCGGGATACCCGCGGCCAGCGCCGCCGCCACCGAACCAGCGCCGCCGTGGTGCACCAGCGCGGCGCAGTGCGCGAGCACGCAGGTCAGCGGGGCCCAGTCCAGGGTGCGCACGTTGGCGGGCAGGGATTCCCGGCGCAGGATGCGGCGGTCCGGGCGGAGCAGCACGATCTCGGCGTCCAGGCCCTCGGCGGCGTCGACCACCGCGCTCATCAGCCGGTTGCCGCCGGGGCCGCCGACGGTGCTGCGGCTGACCGCGATCCGCGGGCGGTCGGCCTCGGTGCTCAGCCAGGCCGGGATCTCGCCCTCGCCGCTGTAGGGCTCGTAGCGCATGGGCCAGCCGGACTGCTCGCCGACCAGGCTGGGCGGGGCGGTGACGATCCGCGCGGCTGGTTCGGGCAGTTCGTCGATGTTGTTGCGGCGCAAGGGTTTGGCCAGTCGTTCCCGGGTGGCGGCGAGCAGGTCCAGGCCGTCGAAGAGGGAGTTCTCCACCAGCACCGCGGGCACGCCTGCCACCGCGGCGGCCAGGGCCCCGGCGATGGCCAGTGGCTCGTGCAGGACCAGGTCGGGTTTCCAGGAGCGGGCCAGTGCGACCGCGCCGTCCGCGATCTCCTCGTTGACGTGGCCGAAGAGCAGGGCCGCGCCGCGGGTGCCGGACTTGCCCGCGATCTCGGCCTTGGCGATCAGCGGGTGCCACAGCAGGGTCCGGCGCACGATCGGCTCGAACCGGAAGCCGGGGGCGAGGTCGCGGACGGGCAGGTCGGCCTGGTCGGCCACGGCCATGGCCTCGCCCGCGGTGGCGAGCAGGACCTCGTGGCCGGCCTCGCGCAGCGCGCGGGCCAGCGGGACCAGCGGTAACAGGTGGCCCAGCAGCGGAGCCGCGGTGATCATGACGCGCACCCGGCCACGGTAGCGTGGATCTCCAGACAGGTTCGTCGTTCAGCCGACCGAACAACATCAGGACCACCCTGGATTTCGCGCTCGCGCTCTACCTGACCTTCGTGCCGCTGCTGGGTTTCCCGCCGGGATACGCGACCGAGGTCAGCGCGGCCCGGCGTCGTGGTCTTGATCGGCCCAGCTCAGGCTAACTGTTACATCCTGTGACAATTGCCACTGGGGCTTCCGGACGCCCCCCGGATGTCCGAACATCTACGCGCCGACCACACGGGGATGGGTGGCACTTCCAGTGGTTCTGAGCGCATTTCCCATGACTTGGGGGCACCACACCGTGACTCGCCATCGTGCGGGCAAGGCCGTCAGCCTGCTCGCCTTCATCGCGGCCGCAGGTCTGCTGACCAGCCTGCCCGCCAACGCCATCGCCGGGGGCTCCCCCGCCGCCGACGGCACTTACGGCTTCGTCGCCAAGATCGACGTCGGCGCGGGCGTCCGGAGCTGCAGCGGCGTGCTGGTCGACCCGAACTGGGTGCTGACCGTCAAGAGCTGCTTCCCGGAGAACGCCCAGGGCGGCAAGCCCGCGCAGCCGACCAAGGTCACCGTCGGCCGGACCTCGTTGTCCGGCACCGCCGGGAAGGTGGTGGACGCGGTCAACCTGATCCCGCGGGCCGACCGCAACCTGGCGCTGGTCCGGCTGGCCACCCCGGTCGAGGGCGTCACCCCGGCCACCGTGGCCAGGACCGCGCCCGCCGCCGGTGAGTCGGTGCGCCTGGCCGGCTACGGCCGCACCGCCACCGAGTGGACCCCGGACCGGTTGCAGACCGGCGCGGCCAAGGTCGAGTCAGCCGCGGCGAGCACCCTGTCGGTGCTCGGCGAGGGCTCGGTCTCGGTCTGCCGCGGCGACTCCGGCGGCCCGGCCTTCCGCGAGGTCGGCGGGCGCTTCGAGGTCCTCGGCCTGCACGCGGCCTCCTGGCAGGGCGGCTGCGTCGGGGAGACCGAGACCCGGCGCACGGTCACCGAGTCCCGGCTGGACAACCTGGACGGCTGGCTGGAATCGCAGCTGATCGGCCTGACCGCGACCCCGCTCGCCCAGCACGGCAACAAGCTGAGCTGGCTGAACCCGCCGTCGCTGCAGGCCACCGGCTACCGCGTGTACGGCGCGCGGACCGCGGACGTGCCGCTGGTCCCGGCGAACCTGCTGGGCACGGTCGGCAATGGCCAGTTCGCGCACACCGCGTTGCCCGCCAAGCAGGTGTGGCACTACCGGGTGGTCCCGGTGACCGCCACCGGTGACGGCCCGGCCTCCGCGATCGCCTCGGCCACCGTGAAGACGCACACCATCAGCGACTTCAACGGCGACGGCCGGGACGACATCTCCGCGGTCTACAACTACGACCCGCAGGACCTGGGCACCTTCACCTTCGACGGCTCCGCGCAGGGCCCGACCGCGCCGGTCTCCAAGGCCCAGACCGGTCCGAACAACTGGGAGATGAGCAGCGCCAAGTACCTCAACGGCGACTTCAACGGCGACGGCTTCGCCGACTGGGGCGCCTTCTACAACTACGGCGGCGCCAACATCAAGTTCTTCGTCCGCTGGGGCTCGCCGACCGGGCTCAAGGACGCGGGCGAGCTGTGGGACTCCGCCGGGCACTGGGACTGGAACCGGGCGCAGTTCGTGGCAGGCGACTTCAACGGCGACGGCCGCACCGACATCACCGCCGCCTACGGCTACCCGAACGGTCAGACCAAGTTCTGGCTCTTCCGCGGCAACCCGACCGGGATCGACGCGCCGGTGGTCACCTGGGATTCCGGGGAGAACAACTGGGAGCGCACCAGCAGCACCTTCATCGCCGGTGACTTCAACGGCGACGGCCGCGACGACATGGCCGGGCTGTACGACTACGGCAACTACGACGTGGCGCTGTTCGTCGCCGACGGCACCGTCGAGGGGCACACCAAGCCCGCGCAGCAGTGGCGTACCGGCCAGGGCCAGTGGGACCCGGCCCGGTCCCGGCTGGTGGCTGGTGACTTCGACGGCGACGGCCGGACCGATGTGGCGGGTCTGTACGGGTACGCCGACAACCGGATCGCGCTGTTCGTGGCCAAGGGCACGGCCGGCGGCGTGCAGCACTTCGCGAAGCGGTGGGAGAGCAATCCCGGCGACTGGTACCTGGGGTCGAGCACGTTCGTGGCAGGCGATTTCAACGGCGACGGGCGCTCGGACATCGGTGGTTTCTACAACTACGGCAACGGGCACCTGAAGCTGTTCAACTTCCGCGGGCAGCCGGATGGCAGCACCGACAAGGGCACCGAGGCGTGGGATTCGGCCGGCGGTTGGGCCTGGGAGCGGGCGCTGTTCATCCAGTGAGGTAGCGCGTCATCCCGTGTGGTAGTGCGCTGAGAACGCCCGGATCGGCACAGCCGGTCCGGGCGTTGTGCTGGGCGGGGTCAGGCGAACAGGCTGGCGCCGAAGGCGGTGAAGACCAGCGCGGCGATCACCGCGAGCCAGGTGAGGGCGAGGATGCCGTGGTAGCCGGTCACGGCCCGGCCGCCGCCGCGTCCGCCGAAGTGGCCGCGTTCGAGGTTGGCCAGGGTGACGTAGACGAAGATCGGGATGGTCACCGCCCAGACGACCATGCAGTAGGGGCAGAGCGTGCGGATCTCGTAGAGGCTCTGGATGATCAGCCAGTGGGTGAAGACGACCCCGAGGGTGGCGCCCAGTTGCAGGCCGAGCCAGAACCAGCGGCGGTAGGTCGCGCCGGCGAGCAGTCCGAGGCCGATGGCGGTGACGGCGCTGAATCCGGCGATGCCCAGGAGTGAGTTGGGGAAGCCGAAGACGGCGGCCTGTTCGGACTTCATCACCGTGCCGCAGCTGAGCGCGGCGTTGAAGGTGCAGGTGGGGATGTAGTTCGGGTTGATCAGCAGCTCGAGCTTCTCGATCGTGAGCACGAAGGAGGCGGCCAGGCCGACCAGGCCACCGACACCGAGCAGCCAGGCGACGATCCGGTCCAGGCGTCGGCCGCCGGGGTCGTCGGTCTTGGCGGTCTTGGCGGTCTTGCTGGGGGCGACCTGGTTGCTTGTCATTGCGCATCCGATCCGTGCGGTTCCGGCTCACACCACGGTAGGCGGTGTTCGGGGGCCGTGCACCGCCTTGGTCGATCAGAGCACCGGTGGGGTGACGTTGGGGTGAAAGGCGGGTGTTCATTTATCAGTTCGGGGGGCGGGTGGAGATCAAGAGCGAAGATCAAGGGCGTCCTCGCCGGACGGGCAGGAATCAAAGGATGGGGGGGAAAGTCAAAGACAAGAACACAGAGCAGTGCTCGTACGGTTCCCCCATCCCCGTCAGCCCTCCGATACCAAACCACATCCCGGGCAAGCGGCCGGTCGCGTTGGGGTTCGCCGGGCGGCGGTTTGTGTTGCGGGCCGCTTGCCCGGGATGTGGTGTGTCCTCTCCAGGCTGACGGGGATGGGGGAACCGCTCGGGGAGTGTTGAAAAGCCACCCCGGCCGCCTGTTCTCCGGGCTCCGCCCGCCCAGAACGGCCAACACTCCGTACGACAACGGCCAACACGCGCGGAGGGTTGAAACCCTCGCCGGCGTGTTGGCCGTTGTCGTACCGCGTGTTGGCCGTTCTGGGACGGTGTGTTGGCCGTTGTTGTACGGCTTGTTGGCCGTTGTTGTACGGGGGCTTGGGGATGTGGGCGTGCGTTGGGACCTCGCACGCCTACATCCGCCGAGACTGTGTACGAGTTTGGCCAACTTGGCGTACGGGTTTGGCCAACACTCGGTACGAGAACGGCCAACACTCGGGGTGGGGGGTTAGCAGTCTGGGTCGCAGCAGGAGTTTCGGCGCATGGTGTGGGCTACTTCGAGCCAGTCCGCTTCGGTGGGGGTGGTGGCGGTGGTGGGGGCTGCTTCGGTTTGGGTGGTGAAGGAGTTGACCAGGTCCTTGGTGGTGTAGGGGATGCCGCCGCGGAGGACTGTGGTGGTGTTGATCAGGGAGTTGAAGTTGGTGAAGGGGTCGCCGTTGACGATGGTGATGTCGGCGACCTTGCCTGGTTCCAGGGTGCCGAGGTCGGCTTCCTGGCCGAAGACCTTGGCGGGTAGGGAGGTCACTGTGCGGAGGGCCTGGGTGGGGGTGAAGCCGTTGCGGTGCAACGCCCTCAGGCCCAGGTGGAGGTGCAGGCCGATGGCGACCAGGGGGGCGTCCGTGCCCAGGGCGACCAGGCCGCCGCCGTCCAGGACTCGTTTGTAGACGTCCACCTCGGTGGCGAGGGTGGTCAGTTGGGCTGGGGTTGGGGGGATCTTGGCGGCGGCTCGGGCCGCCGCGGCGTCCCAGGGGGGCATGAGGGTGGTGACCCGGGGGTCTTCGGTGAGCGCCGGGTCGGTGCCGATCAGGGGGGCCGCGGTGAAGGGGGTGGCGATGAGGTGGAAGTTGGTGCGGGTGTAGATCTCGGTGACGTCCTGGTAGGCGCGGCCGGAGGCTGTTGTGGCGTGGCCGAACTCCAGGCGCTGGGTGGCTTGGAGGTGGGTGGTGAGGTCCTGGTTCAGCTGCACTCCGGGGGAGCACAGGTGGCCGCCGCTGCGGACGCCCAGGCGCTGGTGGGCGAAGTCGGCGGCTTCCTTCATGATCCAGCCGGGGGCTCGGACGTAGGTCTTGACGAAGTCCCAGTCCAGGGCCGCCGCCCGGTCCAGCGAACGGCGCAGGCCCGCGCGGGTGCTGTGCGCCCGGCCCATGCTGTAGGCGACGCGGGCGCCGTCGAGCAGCTCGCCGGTGGCGATCAGCCGGGGGCCGGCCAGGGCACCTGAGCTGACGGCCTCGCGGATGCGGGCCTGTTCGTAGGCGAAGCCGCCGAAGGACACCGCGGTGGTGATGCCGTAGGCCAGTTGCAGGGCGGTCTGCCTGCCGCCGTAGGTGGACTGCCAGGGGTGGGTGTGCGCGTCCCAGAGGCCGGGGAGCACGGTCTGCTGGGAGGCGTCGATGCGTTTGGCGGCGGGGCGGTTGGGGCGGTGGGGTTCCACGGCGGCGATGCGGCCGCGGCGCAGGACCAGGTCGACGTCCTGGCGGACCTGTTCGCCGGTGCCGTCCCAGAAGCGGCCGGCGTGCAGCACGGTGTCCTCGGGGCGGGGGCGGCGGTAGTCCAGTGGGGCGCGCACGGTGCGCGGTGCGCCACCGTCCACGCTGATCAGGCGCAGGCGGGTGCCGGAGAGGTAGAGCACGGTGCGGCCGTCGCCGGCGAAGGACGGGTGGTCGGCGGCCTCGTCGGCCAGCCTGCGCGGGGCGCCGGTGGGGGTGCCGTCGGGGCGGATGGGGACCAGGTGCAGGGCCGATTCGATGATCACGGCGAGGTGCTTGCCGTCGGGCGACCAGACCGGGCCGGAGTCGTAGCGGTCGGCGATGGAGGTGTTCGGGGCCACCGGGTGCAGGCGGTCCTTGCCGGTGGCCACGTCCACGATCCGGATGAGGTTGTAGCCCTCGCGGAAGCGGCCGTTGAGGCGGTTGCGGTCGCAGAAGGCGATGAACCTGCCATCGGGCGACCAGCTCGGGCGGCCGGGGATGCCGCCGCCGCCGAGCGGGGCGGCCAGCACCTTCTCGGTGCCCGCGGCCAGGTCGCGCAGGACCAGGTTGCCGGACATGTCCAGGGCGGCGAGTTTGCCGCCGTCGGGGGACAGCGCGGGGTGCACCCGGCCGCCGGTGGCCAGCACCGTCTCGGCGCCGGTGGCCAGGTCGCGGCGGCGGGCGGTGTACAGGCCGTCGCGGTCGTCGGTGTAGACGATCGCCTTGCCGTCGGCGGTCCAGCTCGGCGCGAGCAGGAACCGGGTCGGGCCGGCGGTGACCACCTTGCGCGGGCTGCCACCGGTGCTGGGCACGGTCCACAGCGAGTTGAGCGCGGCGAAGACGACCTGCTTGCCGTCCGGGGACAGCGCGGGCAGGTGCGGGGAGCGCACCTCGCGCACGCCCTCGCCGGTGAGGTCGTAGTCCTTGCCCCGGTAGCGCGGCCGGTCCAGCGGCAGGCTCGCGGTGAACGCGATGGGTTCCTGGGTGGCGGGCGAGCTGGGGCGGAGCAGGGTGAACTTGCCGCTGACGGTGAGCAGCAGGCGGTCCTTGTCCACCCAGCGCGGCGGCACCGGCTCGACGTCGCCGTCCACCGGCACCGGCTGCCCGGCCACCACCAGCGTGCAGCCCGCGCTCGGTGACGGGGTGGTGCGCAGGTAGGCCAGCCGACCGTCCGGGGACAGCGCGGGGGCCAGCACCTGGGCGCCGCTGGTGTCGGTGTGCTCGGCGGCGACCGCGCCGGAACCATCCGACCGGATGGCGGCCACGGTGCGCGAGTCCAGCGCGGTGCCGTTGAAGGAGCCGCGGACGAACAGGATCCGGCTGCCGTCGGCGGCGAAGGTCGGGTCGAAGTCCTCCCACGCCTTGTCCTGCAGCGGACCGTCCTGGCCGGGCTTGCCGGTGATCCGGGTCAGCTCGCCGGTGCGCACGTCGGCCACCCAGATCCGGTACGGGCTGCCGGTGACCGTGTCGCCACCGCGCTCGGAGGCGAAGGCGATCTTGGTGCCGTCCGGGGACCAGGCAGGGCCGCGGTCGTCCCACGGGCCGTCGGTGAGCTGGCGCAGGCCGGTGCCGTCGGCGCGCAGCAGCCAGAGGTGGAAACCACCGCCGCGATAGGCGCAGACGACCAGTTGTTTGCCGTCCGGGCTGAATACCGGGCGGTTGGGTTCCAGGTCGGCCGGGGTGAGGGCTTTCGCCTTGCCGCCACCGCGCGGAATCGACCACAGCACGTTCTGCACCTCGGCGACCAGGCTGCCGTCGGCGGGATTCAGGGTCGCGGCGCCATTTGTGGCCGCGGTGAAAGAAAGGGCTCGTTTTCCTGCCTCTTCGGCCACTTCGGCCGCGGGGTCGGCGAGCGCGTCCGGCGCGGAGCCCAGGGCTCCGGCGGTGCCAGCGGCGGCCGCGGTGAGTGCGGCCGCCTGGAGGAACCGGCGTCGGGACAGGGTCGATTCACTACTGTCCGAAATCTCCACCCGTCGAGGTTACCCATTCGGGTGACCCCCACAAGAGGTATTGATTTCTTGGAAAGGCACATTCCAGACGGACGGAATTTATTCCCAGTCCCACTGGAAGCTGTGCCAGCCAGGGCGGGGTTCCTGGATGAGCAGTTCGACCAGGCCGGTGCGGTCGACCTCGACCGTGTGCACCGGCACCGGCTCGGCCGCGCTGTCGGGTTGCCAGCTGTGCACCACCCGCACCGGCAGCGCGTCCGGATGGAAGGTGAGCCGGGCGCCCAGCGAGTCCACCCCGTGCCGCAGGTGGCCGCGGTAGCGGTGCGCGGTGCGGGTGCAGTCGGCGAAGAGCCAGCGCCACTCCAGCACCTGCGCCTCGCCCCGGCGCAGCGGCTGGTCCAGCACCAGTTCGGCGTAGGTGGCGCGGTGGTCGCGGTGCTGACGGCCCAGTTCGCCGCCCAGCAGCGCCTCGAACTCGGGCTGGTGGCGCTCGCCTGCCGGGCCGCGGTGCCCGGTGACGTAGCTGCCAACGCCGTCGGCCTTGGCCAGCACGAACCGGTGGTGCGCGACCTCCCGCCACTCCCGGTGCACGCCGACGGTGACGTCGACGTCCACGCTCACCATGCCAAGGCGGTCCGGATCCTCGGCGGCGAACGGGAACGGCGTGGTGTCCACTGTGGACGGTGGGGGGAAGGACATCACTGCGGCGGCTCCGATCGCGAGCGGCCCACGTAGGCGGCGGGACCGTCGCAGTTTAGGTCGCCGCAGGGCCACAAAAGGTTGCTTCGAACGGATTCACCCGTCCCACGACCAGGCCAGCCCGTAGATGCCGGGCTGGGCATCGAGCACCGCGTGGTGCGCCGCCCCGCTCGGACCTGGCGTGATCTCCCCGAAGACCTCCCGATCCCCGGCCCCCAGGCGGCTGCGATACCGGTGGCAGCGCACCGGCAGTTCCGCGCGGTCGAAGCGCACCCGCAGCAGCAGGTCGCGGACCTCGGCCCGGCAGCCGTACTGGATGAACCCGTCCGCCTGGCCGGGCGCGGGCAGCTGCACGGTCTCGATCGCGTAGGTCTCCCTGGCCCGCAGCACGTGGTCGAAGACGATCTCCACCGCGAACAGCCCGGACTCCGGGTCGTGCGTCCGGCGGCCGATCCGGCAGTCGCTGACCGCCCGGTAGGTCGGCGGCACAGCGCCGGGCGGCACGGCCTGGAAGGCCACGAACCGGTCCACCCCGTCCTCCAGTGCCTGGAACACCTGCCGGACCCGGTGCTCGACCTCGTGCCGCCGGGCGTCCACCAGGCACAGCCAGTCGTGCTTGAGCTGGCGGAGCTGGGCGTTCGCCCGACCGGTGTCTATCTCCGGTAGACGCGCTGGCGCGCTGAGTTCCAGGCTGTGCTCGACCTTGGGCCGTCCGTGCACCCGGTCCAGCCACCTACCGCGCGGTCGGCGCGGGCCCAGCAGCGCGACCAGCGAGTCCGCGGGCAGCCCGGCCAGCTCCTCCACCGCGCGCACCGCGTTGAGCGACTCCTCGCGTTCGGGCCGCCGGTTGCCGCGCTGCCAGTAACTGAGGCTGGAGGTGCTCACCGGCAGTCCCCTGGCGTGCAGGCGGCGGCTGACGCCCTCGATGCCAAGGCCGCTGCGCCGGATGGCCAGCCGGAAGGCCAGGTGGAACGGTCCGGTGGACAGCGCCTGGTGCAGGGCCGAGTCCTGCCGGGGGTCGGCGCTCACGCCCAGTCCCAGACCACGCCGTGCCAGCCCGCGGAGGCGTCGGCGAGCAGGTAGTGGGTGCTGCCGCGGGGCCCGACGCGCAGTTCGGCCACCCGTTCCTCCGGCACCGCCAGCGCGGGCCGCCAGGTGCGGTGGCAGCGCGGCGGGATGGCGTCGGGGTGGAAGAACAGCCGGTAGCCCAGGGTGCGGGCGCCGCCGCTGAGCACGGTGCGGCTGACCGAGCTGGTGCCAAGGCCGAGCGGGAACTCCCAGGTCCACTCCAGGTGCAGGGTCTCCCCGGCGGGCAGCGGGTGGTCGAAGCACAGCTCGGCGCTGTTGACCTGGCGGGAGAGGTCGCGGAGCTGCTCGCCGGTGGTCGCGCCGTGCACCGCGCCGAGCACCGGCAGCTCCTCGCCGGGTTCGGCGGCGTAGCGGGTGACGTACCGGTTGATGCCGTCGGCCAGCGACATCAGCAGCCGCCGGTTGACCATCCGGACCTGCTGCCGGTCCGGGCCGAGGTGCACGTCGATCTCCACGCTGATCACGGCGAGGGCGTTGTTGGTCTCCGCGCGCAGCTCGGCGGTGGCCAGCTTCCACTCCAGCTTCTCCTCGAAGGAGCTGGACCGCATCGCCCATTCCTGACCGGGCGGCTGCGGGGCCTTGCCGAGCAGCCTGCGCAACGACCCGCTGGGCAGCGCGAGGATCTCCTCCAGGGCGGTCACCGCGGCCAGCGAGGTGCGGCGTTCCGGCCGGGTGCGGCCGCGCCGCCAGTAGCTGAGGCTGGCCAGGCTGACCGCGATCTTCCGGTCCATCAGCCTGCGCTGGATGCTCTCCAGGCTGAGCCCGCTGTGCGTGATGGCCAGGTGCAGCGTCTCGTGGAAGGTCGCGGTCATGGTGCGACGAGAATCCAGGACCGCTCTCGCTAAAGCAAGGCTGACCAGGGGCTAAGTGAAAATCAGCTGACCAGCCAGCGCTCGGCGTCCATGGCGGCCGCACAGCCGGATCCGGCGGCGGTGATGGCCTGCCGGTAGCTGTGGTCGACCAGGTCCCCTGCGGCGAAGACCCCGTCCAGATTGGTCGCGGTGCCCGGTGCGTCCACCCGCACGTACCCGTCCACGTCGACCTCCACCTGCCCGCGCACCAGCGCGGAACGCGGTTCGTGCCCGATGGCCACGAAGAACCCGGTCACCGGCAGCACCGACTCCGCGCCGGTCCCGGTGTGCCGCACCCGCACGCCCTGCACGGTCTGGGCGCCGAGCACCTCCTGCACCCTGGTGTCCAGCAGCCAGCGGATCTTGTCGTTGGCCCTGGCCCGCTCCAGCATGATCCGGGAGGCGCGGAAGTCCTGGCGGCGGTGGATCACGGTGACCGTGCGGGCGAACCGGGTCAGGAAGATCGCCTCCTCCATGGCCGAGTCGCCGCCGCCGACCACCGCGATGTCCTGGTCCCGGAAGAAGAACCCGTCGCAGGTGGCGCAGGCGGACACGCCGTGCCCGAGCAGCCGCCGCTCCCCCGGCACGTCCAGGTACCGGGCGGCCGCGCCCATGGCCAGCACCACCGCCCTGGCCTGGTGCGTGACGCCGTTGGCGGTGACCGACTTGATCTCCCCGGTCAGGTCGACGGCCTCGACGTCCTCGGTCCGCAGCTCGGCGCCGAAGCGCTCGGCCTGGGCGCGCATCTGCTCCATCAGGTCCGGGCCGAGGATGCCGTCCTTGAAGCCGGGGTAGTTCTCCACCTCGGTGGTGGTCATCAGCGCCCCGCCGTAGCCGGTGCCCTCGAAGACGACCGGCCGCAGTTGCGCCCGCGCGGCGTACACCGCGGCGGTGTACCCGGCGGGTCCGGACCCGATGACGATCAGATCAGCCATACCCGGAGATCCTCCGGCGCGCGGCGGTCCGCCGCCCCGGCCGTCCGGCTGGTGGCTTCCACAGGCGTTCAGAGCCGTTCAGTTAGGGTCGGCGGGCTGCTTAGCCATACGAGGAGGACACCCCATGGGCAAGACCAAGCCCACCGTCACCGTGCCCGACGGCCCGTCGCCGGACTACCTGGACATCACCGACCTGGAGGTCGGCGACGGTCCGGAGGCCGTGGTGGGTCAGGAGGTGACCGTGCACTACGTGGGCGTGTCGCACAGCACCGGCCGGCAGTTCGACGCCAGCTGGGACCGCGGCGACACCTTCTCCTTCCCGCTGGGCGGGGGCCGGGTCATCAAGGGCTGGGACATGGGCGTGAAGGGCATGAAGGTCGGCGGCCGCCGCCAGCTGGTCATCCCGGCGCACCTGGGTTACGGCAACCGGGGCGCGGGCTCGGACATCAAGCCGGGCGAGACGCTGATCTTCGTGGTGGACCTGATCGCGGTCGGCTGATCCCGGCGACCGGCCGGCGCGGTGGGCGCGCCGGCCGGTACTCGCCTCAGGACTTCGCGCAGAAGACGGCCTTGATCGCCTTGAACGCGGTCGGCTCGGTCGTGGGCGGCACCACGTCGCCGGAGTCCAGGTCGCCGCCGGCGGTGTTGATCGAGATCTGGATGCGTTTGCTGCCGTCGGCGTTGCCGTACAGGTGCGAGTTGTAGCCGTGGATGCCGCCGCTGTGACCGAAGAAGACCTCACAGCCCGGCGCGGGGTTCGAGGCGGCCACGCCCAGTCCATAACCGCCGTTGCCCTTGCGCACGAGCTTGCGCATCTCGGCCAGCAGGTGCGGCGCGAGCAGCGCCCCGCCGTGCAGCGCGGCCAGGAAGGTGTCCAGGTCCGCGGTGGTGCTGATGATCTCCCCGGCGGCGTGTGCCCAGGACGGGTTGAGCACGGTGGCGTTCTCGGTGGCCACCCCCGCGCCGTCCCGGTAGGAGTAGTAGCCCTGCGCGTGCGGCCCGGGGATGAGCGCCCTGGTGCCCGGCAGGCTGGTGGCGCGCAGGTTCAGCGGCTCGATGATCCGGCGGTTGACCTGGGTGGCGTAGGGCGTGCCGGTCACCTTCTCGATGAGCAGCCCGACCAGGATGTAGTTGGTGTTGGAGTAGGACCAGTCCGCCCCCGGCTCGAACCGCGGCGGCCGGGTCAGCGCGGCCCGCACCAGCTCGTCCGGCGAGTAGCCGCGGAACCGGTTGGCGGCGAAGTTCCGGCCCTCCAACGGGATCGGGTGGTCCATGGTGCCGTCCGGGCGGAACTCGCCGGTGTGGCTGAACAGGCCGCTGGTGTGCTGGAGCACCATGCGCACGGTGATCCGCCGGTCCAGCCCGAACCGCGGCAGGTGCCGGGTGACCGGGTCGTCCAGCCCGATCCGCCCCTCGTCGACGAGCTGGAGCAGCACGGTGGCCACGAAGGTCTTGGTGATGCTGCCCGCCCGGAACCGCGCGTCCGTCCGCACCGGCGTCCGCCCCCCGAGCCGGGTCGTGCCCGCACTCCCCGTCCAGTCCCCACGCCCGTCGTGCACCCGCACCTGGACCCCGACCGCACCCTGGGAGAGCAGTTCCTGCATGACCTGGCGGATCTCCGGCCGGTCCTGGGCCGCCGCGGGCGCGGCGCCGGCCGTGAGCAGACCGGCGACCAGGGCCACGCTGGTGGCCAGTAGGGCCGGGTGGGTGCGCATCAGTGACCTCCTCGTGGGCGCGCGGATCCGCGCCTGGTGATCACCGAGGGTAGGGACGGGGCGGGAGGCGGCCATCCGGTGATCTCCCTGATCTGGCCTCGGGGCAGCCCAACCTGGGGCGTACTACTCAGGTCCAGTGTCCCTCGGCCGCCAGCCACGTCTTCCCGCCGACCCGGTCGGCCAGACAGGGATCGGCGAAGCCCGCCAGCACCTCAGTCGTCCTCGTCCCGGATCGTCGCCGCGGTCGCCGAGTCGACGTCGAAGACCAGTCCGTCGTCTTGGTCCGACAGGCCAGGTTCTGCAGGTCGAGGTAGCTGGAGCCGGATTTCGTGGATCGGGTGGGTCGAGCCGGTGTCACAGCAGAACCTCAAGCGCGTGTCGCAGGGCAGTCTCGGTACGGGGGAACTCTCGGGCCATGCGCAGCAGCGACGAGGGCTGGGTACCTGGTCGCCGGAGCCATCGCCGGAGCGCCTCGTTGCCTAACTCGGGCCCTTCCCACCTGCGGAGCCGGAAGGCGTCGAGGATGCAGCGTTCCGCGTTGTAGATGCCGATGCCGTTGGTCTCGTCCAGGGCCAGCCGCTCCCGGCCGATCTGGAAGGTGCCGGGGGCGAACAGGTGCCAGGAGACCGGAGCGCGGACCTGGGGCCGGCGGCGGCCCCGGGGCAGCGCGATGTCGATCGTGGCCGGGATCTGGTCGGTCAGTCCGTGCCGGGCCAGGGCGGCGGTCAGGCACAGGGTCGCTTCCGGCGCCCGTGAGTTGATCTCCAGCAGGTCGGGGTCGGTGAGTTCGTCGTCCGCCCAGCGGAACAGACCTCGTCCGATCGACTCGATCGCGCCGGAATCACGCAACGCGTAGAGGCGGCGGTCCGACATGCCCTGGTTCCGGGCGTCGGTGTAGGTGAACGGCGAGGGCATCGCCGTTCGCTCCTCCATGGCCCGGGTACCCACGGAGGAAATTGTACACATGAAGGGCTCTTATGTGTACGATTTCCTCCGATCGTGGCTACTCCGGCACGACCACCGAGGTCAGCACCAACCCATCCCGCACCAGATACCGCCCCTCGAACCCATCCACCAGCCGCCCCCGCACCACCGGCGGCTCGATCAGCACCCTCGCCCGGAACCCACCCACCCGGTCAAAGCTCAACTCCGCGTCCTGGAACCCCAGCCAAGCCCCCGTGATCGGGAACCACGCCTTGTACACCGACTCCTTGGCGCTGAACAGCACCCGGTCCCAGTGCAGCTCCTCCCCCGCGCTCGCCAGCCACTCCTGCTCGGCGGGCACCGCCACCAGCCGCTGCACCCCGGCCGGCAGCACGTCGTGCACCTCCGCGTCGATCCCTACCGAACGGATGGTTGTCCGGTCGGCCACCGCGGCCGCGCAGTAGCCCTCACAGTGCGTGATGCTGCCGACGACTCCGTTGGGCCACAACGGTTCGCGCTTCGCTCCACGCAGGATCGGTTGTTCCGGCAGGCCCAGGGCGGACAGGGCGCGGCGGGCGCAGGTGCGGGCCTGGGTGTACTGCTTGCGGCGGCGTTCTACCGCTCGTTCGACGGCGGCGGTTTCCTCGGGGAGCAGGTAGGCGGTGGGGTCGTCGCCGTGGATCTCGGCGGCGCGGACGCCTTCGGGGAGGAGTTCCTCGATCACGACGGGAGGGGGTGCTGGGGTTCGGAGTCGATCAGGACGGGGCGGAGCAGGGGGCGGCGGGTTTTGCGGGGTTGCCATTCGCGGGGGTAGCCGAGGGAGACCTCCTCGAACCGGACGCCGTCGAACTTGTCGGTGAGCGGGATGTGCAGGTGGCCGGAGACGACAACGGCGGCGCGGTAGCGCAGGTGCCAGTCCTCGGTCAGGGTGGTGCCGCACCAGAGGGCGAAGTCCTGGTAGTGCAGGCGTTTGGTCGGGCCGGGGTGCAGTGGGAAGTGGTTGACCAGGACGGTGCGCCGGTCGGCTGGGATGGCGTCCAGGCGTTTCTGGGAGTACTCGACGCGGGCGTGGCACCAGGCGTCGCGGCTGGGGTAGGGGTCGTGGTGCAGCAGCACCTCGTCGGTGCCGACCACGCCCGCCTCCCTGGCCCTGGCCAGTGCCTGGTCCTTGGTCTCGCCGGGGCGGCGGCCGATGGAGTAGTCGTAGAGCAGGAACAGCGGCGCGATGACCAGGTCCTCCTGCTCGCCGTGCCAGACCGGGAACTCGTCCTCCGGGGTGACCACGTCCAGGCTGCGGCACAGCTCGACCAGGTGCCGGTACCTGGCCTCGCCGCGCAGCTGCACCTCGTCCTTGGGCACCGTCCACAGCTCGTGGTTGCCGGGCACCCAGATCAGCTTGGCGAAGCGCTCCCGCAGGGTGCGCAGCGCCCAGTCGACGTCCGCGACCGTGTCACTCACATCCCCGGCGACGATCAACCAGTCCTGGTCGGACTCGGGCCGGATGGCGGCCACCACCTCGCGGTTGGCGGCACGGTCACAGTGGAGGTCGCTGGTGGCCAGCAGTTGCGGACTCGACACGACCGCCGACGATACCCCGCGCCACTCAGCGCGTCCCCGGACCGGACGGCGAGGAGGCCCAGGACACCAGCTTCCGGCTGGTGCCGCTGCCGTCGGCCGCCGCGGTCCACACCTCCTCCCCCGGCAGGCCGTAGACCAGCGTTTTCTCGTCCAGCCAGGCCACCTGGTCGTCGATGCCGGCTGGTTCGGCGATGGCGGTCTCGGTCATGGTGGCCAGGTCCAGCACGTGGATCCGCCACGGCCGGGCGCCGTCGGAGGCGATGCGTTTCTTGAATGCGATCCGTTTGCCGTCCGGGGACAGCGAGGGGCATTCCACGTTCTCCCGCAGGGTCTCGGCCTGCCAGTCCTGGTAGGCGGCGCGGACCAGGTGGGTGCGGCCGCCGGTGGACACGGTGGCGTAGAAGGTCTCGTTGTCCGGAGTGAAGCTGACTCCCCAGAAGTTGACGTCCTCGGCCATGTGCAGCTGACCGCCCAGGTGCAGCGGGATCTCCTCGATGTTGGTCTGCAGCCGGTCCTCGCGGTGGTTGTAGATGCCGGTGCGGGTGGAGAAGCTGGCCGAGTTGTAGGCGTCGCCGGTGACGAAGGTGGTCCAGGCGGCGATCTCGCCGTCCGCGGACAGCCGGGCCCGGCTGATGGTGCCGATGATCTGGATCCGCTTCAGCTCACGGAGCTGATCGTCGAGCAGCAGCACCACCGCCCGCGGGGTCGGCGCGGGCTCCACGGCCACGCACAGCCCGCGGCCCGCCGCGGTGGAGAACCGCTCGCAGCGCAGCTGGCTGACCCGCCGCGGTCCGCCGGGATCGGCCAGCGACACCGAGGCGATCACGCCGAAGTGCGGGCCGGGCGCGGTGTTGCGGAACACCAGCCGTCCGGGTTCACCCAGTCGCAACGGCGCCGGGTCCACGGCCAGGTTCACACCGGGCTGCCGGTCGGGCGCGGTGGCCCTGGCATGCATGGTGTAGAGGATGGCGGCCGAGCCCAGCACCACCGCGGCCAGTGCCGCCAGCAACATCCGCAACCGCGTGCTCATCGTGCCTCCCGCAACCGGAACATCGCGCCTGCCACCACGATCGCGAGCGCGCCGCAGGCGACGAGCACCGCGGGGTAGAGGCCCCACCAGGTCCACGCGGCGCCGAAGGCCACCGCGGACAACAACTTCGCCACCGCCTGCGCGGTCTGCAGCACGGCCATGCCACTGGTCCGCTGGTCCTCGGGCAGCAGTGGCGCGACCGCGGCCATCAGCACCCCGTCGGTGGCGGCGTAGAACATGCCGTGTGCCAGCAACGCGCCGAAGAGCAGCACGATCCCGTCGGCCAGGCCGGCCACCAGCGCGTAGGCCAGCAGCAGCAACACGTGCCCGCCGATGAAGACCTGCCAGCGGCCGATCCTGTCCGCCAGCTTGCCGAAAGGCATGGCCAGCAACAGGTATACCCCGGCGGTGCCCAGCGGCAGCATCGCGATGTAGGCGGGTTCCAGCTCCAACCGCTTCTGCAGCAACAGGTACAGGAACGAGTCGCCGACGGTGACCAGGCCGAGCAGGGTGGCCCAGCCGACAATCTTGCGGAACCGCTTGCCGCGCAACAGGTTGAACGAGGCGCGCAGCGGGATCCGTTCGGTGGTGGCCGGTCCGCGCTGGTCCCGCACGAACAGGCCGAAGACCAGCACGCCCAGGGTGGCGAAGCAGAAGCTGACGAAGAACACCGTGTCGTAGCCGCCTGCGACGAAGCCCAGCAACAGGAACGCGGTCAGCGGACCGAGGAACGCGCCGACGGTGTCCATCGCCCGATGGATGCCGAAGGCCCTGCCCTGTTGATCCTCCGGTGTGGACAGTGAGATCAACGCATCCCTTGGCGCGGTGCGCAATCCTTTGCCCGTGCGATCGACGGCGAGGACGAGGCCCATCGCGGCGGCCGAACCTCCCGCCGCGATGAGCCCCAGCTTGGCCACGGCCGACATGCCGTAACCAAGCCCCGCCACCAGTTTCCGGCGTTGCCACCGGTCCGCGAGGTGCCCCCCGAGGACCCGTACGATCGCGGTGACCGCGGAATACAGCCCGTCCAGCAACCCGAACTGCAACGGGCTGAATCCCAGTCCCAGCACCAGGTACAGCGGCAGGACAGCCGTCACCATCTCGGCGGAGATGTCCGTGATCAGGCTGACCATACCCAGTGCGAGCACATTTCCGGCTACCGCCCGCCGAGCACCGCCACGTTCGCGGCGAGGGGTGTCAGCGGACCGGGTGGTGGCGAGGTACATCGGGTGCTACCCCCTCAGCGACAGGTGAACGGACCGGCCTTGTCCAGCAACTGGTTGTCGATGCTGACGAACTCCCAGGAGAAGCTCGGGCCGTTCAGGATCAGCTTCATCACCCCGTGCTTCTTGATGTAGGACTCCATCCCGGCCCTCGGCACGTGCGGCTGGTTGTAGATGGAGTCGCCACCGGTGCCCACGATCGCCGAGCGGACCCCGTTGGCCTCATCGACCTTGCCCGCCTCGTTCAACGGCTTCAGTCGCTCGTAGTGGTGGTCGTGGCCGGAGAGCACCAGATCCGCCTTGGCCTTCACCAGTTCCTTCCACAGTGGGGCCATGGCCGTGTTGTCGCCGTAGTGGCCCGAGTTGAACCGGGCGTGGTGCCAGTAGGCGATGACGCAGCGCTTCTGGTTCTTGGCCAGGTCGGCGCGCAACCAGTCGAGCTGGGCCTTGTCGTTGGCCTTCTGCGCCATGGAGTCCAGCGCGACGAAGTGGAAGTCGCCGAAATCGTGGCTGTAGTACATCTTTCCACCGCCCAGCGGCGACGCGGTGGCCCCGAAGTACTCCCGATAGCCCTTGCCCTTGCCAGCTGGGTCGTCGTACTCGTGGTTGCCAGGGCTCGGTTTGGTGATGCCCTTGAACTTGCCCCAGGTGGGTTCGTAGTACTGGCGGAACTCCTGGATCGTGCCGCTGTTGTACTGGTTGTCGCCGGCGGTCACGATCAGCGCGGGCTTGATCTGCTCGACCAGTTTCGCGGTTTTGGTGCTGGCGCAACTGGATCCGGCGCAGACCGGCACGATGTCACCGACCGCGACCACCACCTGGCCACCCGGCGTGCCGGGCTTGGTGCTGGCGTTGAGCGGTGCGCTCTCACCGGAGATGTTGCCGGCCGCGTCCCTGGCCCGGACCACGTAGGTGAAGGCGGACCCGGAGGCCAGTCCGGTGTCGGTGAAGGAGGTGCCCGGCGCGGAGCCGATCAGGTTGCCGCCACGCAGCACCTCGTAGCCGGTCACCCCGACGTTGTCCGAGGAGGGATTCCAGGTGAGGTTGACGGTGTCCGTTGTGGACGAAGGCGAGATCAGCCCGGTCGGGGTGCTGGGCGGCTCGATGTCGCCGGAACCGGTGCGGGTCCCGTAGACCGACAGCTCGAAGATCGAGTAGCCGTAGCTGGTGGCCCGGCGGGTGCCGTTCACCCTGATGTGCCTGGTGCTGGTGTTCAACGAGGTCAGCTCGTCCACCCCACCGTCGGAGCCGGTGACGGCGCGGATGGTGGTCCAGGTGCGACCGTCGGCTGAGGCCTGCACCTGGTAGTCCTGGGCGAAAGCGGTTTCCCAGGTGATGCTGACCCGGTTCACGGTGGCCGGTCCACCGAGGTCGACCGCGAGCCACTGGGGGTCGACGCCCTCGACGCTGGCCCAGCGGGTGCTGGTGTCCCCGTCGACGGCCTTGCCGCCGTCGAACTCGGCGGCCTCGGTGGAGGAGGTGGTGGTGGGTTTGTTGAGCGAGAGCAGGGTGTCAGCGGCGGCGCTGGCGGTCAGTAGCGGGGTGGTCGCGGCGGCGACCGCGACCGCGACGAGTAACGCGGGAAGGACACGTATTTTCATGGCGGTGTTGATCTCCTCGACGAGCGGTGTCGACGACAACCGGCGCGTGGCGGCGGCAGGGTGCCGGCATCGACGAGGGTGAACGAAAGGTTAACAGTAAAGAAACCTCCCTATTTATTTGCGAATGGTCAGCACCGTAAGGGCCAACTCCAGTTCGGCGCAACCCGCCAAATGGGGCCACTCGCAAGCCCGCTACCAGCGATGTTGCCGTGCGCAACAAACCCAGTGCACGACAGGGCGAGCGCAGGCGCGATCATGGACGGGTGCTGGAACTCCTGCGCGGCCGTCACCGGCTGATGACCATCCGCGGCTCGGTCGCGATCGTGTTCGCCCTGCTCGCCTTCTTCGCCTGGCCCGAGGATGCCGACTGGGTGGTGCAGTTCGCGGTGCTGATCGCCTACCTGCTGGCCGAGGGCGTGTTCGCGCTGCTGTTCGCCTTCGGCGGCAAGGAGGCGCCCGCGCTGGACCGGGTCTTGTTCGCGCTGCCCGGTTTCCTGCTGCTGGCCGGTATCACCCTCACCGCGGCGAGTTTCGCCATCACCCCGCTCATCTCGCTGTTCGGCGTGGTGATCGTCAGCGCCGGGTGGCCGATCATCAACGGCATCGGGCAGGCGCTGGTCGCGGTGCGGGTCAAGGACCTCTACTGCCGGATCGGCTTCGCGATCAGCGGCACACTGTCCATTGTGGTCGGTGTACTGGTGATGAACGTGTCCACCGAACAGGCCTCACTGTGGACCCTGCTCGCCTGGTACGCCTTGGTCTCCGGCCTGATCTTCGTGGCGCTGGGCGTGCGGTTCAGTCGCCGCGGCAGGTGAGATCGCGGCCGGGGAGCAGGCCGTCGCGCAGGTAGGTGTTCACCGCGTTCTCAACGCAGGTATTGGGGTAGAAGCCGAAGACGCTGTGCGTCCGGACGTCCTGGAGGGTGACCAGCCGGGAGCCGGACATGGCGCGGTGCAGGTCGACGCCGCTGTCGTAGACGGTGCGGGTGTCCCCGGTGGCCTGCACGATCAACGCGGGCACCGGGTTGCGCACGATCACCGGCGGCTCGACCGGTGGCGCCCAGAACGCGCAGGCGTTGAGGTTGTTGGCCATCGGGCCGAAGACCGGCTGCCGCGTCCGGCTGCGCTGGATGTCCCGCCAGTACCGCTCCGGGTTCCGCCGCGAGGACGCGTCCCCGCACATGAGCGCGGCCATCCCGGACTGCTGGGCCTGCGGGTACTTGAGGTAGTGCATGCCCAGCACCCTTTCCAGGGCCTGGTTCGGCCGCACGGTCTTGCCAGCGGCCGCGTCGGCGAGCTGCCGGATGCTGCCGGCGAACTCGGCGTTCTCGCGGACGTCGGCCAGGCCGTCGAACAGGACCATCGGCAGCACGTGCTCGTCCACCCGGAAGTCGCCGATCCGGATCGGCTGCCGAGCGGCCTGCCGGATGAGGTCCTCGACCAGTGCCCGCACCTGCTTTCCGGTGCGGCCCAGGCGGTACTCGGCGTGCTGCCCGGCGGCCCAGTTCGCCCAGTCGTCCAGGGCCTGTTCGTTCGCCGGGCCCATGTCCTGGATCATCTCGCCGGGGTAGCGCTTGGAGTCGACCGCGCTGTCCAGCACGATCCGGTCGCTGCGGTGCGGGAACAGCTGGGTGTACACCGAACCCAGGTAGGTGCCGTAGGAGTAACCGAGGTAGCTGATCTTCGGCTCGCCCAGGGCGGCGCGGATGAGGTCCATGTCCCTGGCGGTGTTGCGGGTGGTGATGTGCCGGATGGTCTCGCCCTGGGTGTCCGCGCACCGGCGGGCCAGCTCGGCCTCCAGACGAGCGTTGCGCTCGAAGGCGGCGCGGTCCAGACCGGCCGAGCGCAGCATGTTGCCGACCGGCCAGTCGCAGTTCACCGGGGTGGAGCGGCCGATGCCGCGTGGGTCCATGCCGATCAGGTCGTAGCGGGCCTGCACGTCCGGGCTCATCCTCGCCCGCACTTCCAGCATCAGGCCGAGTCCTGGACCGCCGGGGCCGCCCGGGTTGGAGAGCATGATCCCGCGCCGCTGCCCGGGGTCGGTGGCCTTGAGCCGGGAGATCGCCACGGTGATGGCGCGGCCGCGCGGCTGGCGGTAGTCCAGTGGCACGGCGACCTCGGCGCACTGGGCGCCCGCCGCGTCCAGATCCTTGTCACCGCAGGCTTTCCAGTCCACGCGCTGTGCGGCGGTGGCCGTTCCGGTGAGCAGCCCGGCTCCCGCCACGGCGGCGATCAGCAGTGCGGTCACGCGTTTCATCAACTACCTCGTGTCTGAAGTGGACGGACCGGCGCCGCTCGGTCGCCGGTGCTCACGAGGTTAGGAACTAGGTGACCGCCGGCCCACCCGGACAGCTCCCCAATGTCAGGTAGGGCAGGCCCTAGTGCGGGACGTAGACGCCGTCGACCTGCTTGGCCGTGCCGGGGGTGACGGTGAGCACGGTGCGGGTGGTGCGGGCACGGGTGCGGGCGTCCGCGGCGGGGATGACGTAGTGGTCGGCGAACTCGTCCAGTTCGGCGAAATCCGGTTCCCGGGTGCAGATCAACAGCATTTCCACCGCGGGGTTGGCGGTCTCGGCGGCGGACTGGATGTTCGCGGCGACCTCCGCGTCCAGTTCGGTGTGCGCCAGGTGCAGGGCGATGCCGTCGGGCGCGAGTTCGGTCATCAGGCCGGTGAGGCGGTCGGCCTGCTCGACCAGGTCGGCGCGGTCGGTGATCGGGCCGAGGTCCAGGAAGGTCCGGATGCCGCGGTCGCGCAGGGTTTGCCGGGTGGCGCGGTCGGCCGGGCCGATCACCGCCCAGTCCGCAGGGGTCAGGTCGCCGCCACGTCCGATGCACAGGATCCGCGCCATACCGCGATGATCGCATGGAACGGGGACGCCGGGTGTGTTCCGGCGTCCCCGTGCCGCGGGGTCAGCGCGCGCCGTTGTCCATCCGCTCCCGCAGGCTCTTCGGGCGCATGTCGGTCCAGACCTCGTCCACGTACTTCATGCACTCGTCCTTGCTGCCCTGCTTGCCGACCGCCCGCCACCCGGCCGGCAGCTCGGTGCCCACCGGCCACAGCGAGTACTGCTCCTCGTCGTTGACCAGCACCTGGTACTTGCCGTCCTCAGACATTGACCTGCCCTTTCTCCGTGGTGGTGGCCTCATCAGGCCGGGGGAAGTTTCGTAGGGTCGGGCTCAAGGTCACCAGCAAGGCGACCAAGGCGATTCCCGTGGTGCAGACCAGTACGGCGGTCTGGGCGTCGAGGGTTTCCATCAGCACGCCGCCGAGGGCCGGGCCCGCGGTGCCCGCGACACCGGTGGCCACCCCCATCACGCCGCCCAGCCTGCCGCGCAGCTCATCCGGGGTCAACAGCAGCTGGTAGGTGTGGATCGTGGTGTTGGCCGCGGGCAGGGTGAAGGCCATGCCTGCGAACAGCACGCCCATCAGGTAACCGCTGTGGATGAGCAGGGTGAGCGGGGTCAGCGCGGCCAGCACCCAGAACACCGCGATGATGGACACCGCGGGGCTGATCAGCCGGTGCAGCAGCGGGGCGGCCAGCGCGCCGAGCAGTCCGCCGACGCCCAGCATCGCGGCCATCACGCCGATCTCACCGGCAGGCACGTTCCGGCTCTGCGCCAGGATGATCACGATCAGGTAGAAGGCGGTGAAGAACAGGTTGAGCAGCACCGCGCACAGCGCCATGGTCCGAAGTGGACGTTGCTGCCAGACCCAGCGCACGCCGGTGACGATCTCGCCGCCGAGTTTGCCGATCGGCGCGTTCTTCCGTTCCTGCTTGGGCAACCGCAGGAACAGCAGGCCGAGGAAGGCGATCGTGTGTGTGATGAGGTCGACCAGGAACGGCACCACCCGGCCGAGTGCGAACAGGAAACCACCGGCCGCGGTGCCCAGCAGCTGGGCCAGGTAACCGCGGGCGGCGTTGATGGAGACCGCGGTGCCGAGCTGTTCCACCGGGACCAGGTTGGGCAGGGTGGCTTCCTCGGCCGGTTCGAACAGCGCGGCGGCGATGCCGATCACCGCGGCGACCGCGACCATGTGCGGCACGGTGGCCACGTCCCACCACAGCGCGAGCACCAGGCTGCCCGCGGCGATGGCCTGCGCGGCCTCGCACAGCACCAGCACCGCCTTGCGGTTCCAGCGATCGGCCAGCGCGCCGGCGGGCAGGCCGATCAGCAGCCGCATCGCGGACATGGTGCCCAGCACCAGGCCGGAGGCCGCGGGTGAGCCGGTGACCGCGAGCACGACCAGCGGGAAGGCGAAGGTGCTGATGTTGACGCCGAGTTCGGCGCTGGCCTGGCTGACCCACAGCAGCTGGTAGTTCCGGTTGCGGGACAACGGGACCAGGCGGGTGTCGGGGCTGCTCACTGCTTTCCTCCGCAGTCCAGGGCGATCTGCTCCAGCGCGGTGCGGAAGTCCGCCGCCACGCGCTCCACTGTGGACTGATCGTGGGTGTCCGGCCGGTAGTGCCAGGCGAATCTCAGCTGTCCGCCACCTGCCGCGCCGACCACTTCGAGGAGGTGCTCGCCCTGGTTGGCGTGGTCCTCCTCCTGGCCGATGGAGCCGTGTGCGGCGTGGTAGAGACCGGCTTCGGCCTCGCCGCGGACCGCGCTGTCCCACTGGCCGAGGTAGTTGAACACGATCTGCGCGCGCCGGCCCGCGGCGAGCTGTTCGCGTACCTCGGGGGTGCCGAGGTGGCGGAGCGCGCCGAAGCCGAACCCGTTGTTGGGCAGGGCCCGCAGTTGCCGCCGCACCGATTTGATCAGGGTGCGCCAGTTGGTCTCGCCGGTGGCCGGGACCTCGAGGCCGACCGGGAACATGGTGGTGAACCAGCCGACCGTGCGGGAGAGGTCGATCCCGTCCAGGATCTCCTCCCTGCCGTGGCCCTCCAGGTCCACCGACACCCGTTCCTGCCCGGTCCATCGGCTGATCGCCCAGGCCAGCGCGGTGAGCAGGACGTCGTTGATCCGGGTGCGGTACACCGTGGGCGCGGCGAAGAGCAGCGCCTCGGTGGCCTGCCTGCTCAGTTCCACGGTCACCGTGGCGGGTTCCTCGACCGGCCGGTCCCGGTGGTCCACCGGCAGTTCCGCGCCGTCGAGCGCGCGGGTCCAGTGGGTCAGCTCGTGGTCGAGACCACCGCCGGCCACGTGTTCGGACAGCCGGATCGCCCAGTCCCGGAAGGAGGTCGAGCGCGGGCCGAGGTCGACCTTGGCGCCGCGGGCGGCCTGCTGGTAGGCGGTGTCCAGGTCGTCCAGCAGCACCCGCCAGGACACCCCGTCCACCACCGCGTGGTGCACGGCCAGGAACAGGTGCGGGCGGGCCGGGCCGCAGTCGAAGAGCACCGCCTTGAGCTGCGGGCCCTCCCCCAGGTTGAAGCTCGCGTGCACCTGGTCGGCGACCCGTTCCATCGCGGCCCGCTGCTCTGCAGGGTCCACAGTGGACAGATCGTGGCCGCGGATGATCCCGGCGGGGGTGAACGGCGGGTTGTACTGGTGCCACTGGCCGTCGACCTGCTCGAAGAGCATGCGCAACGCGTCGTGGTGTTCCAGCAGTGCCTGCACCGCGGCCTCCAGCGCGGCCGGGTCGGCGTTGTGGTCGAGTTCGAGCAGCGCGGACTGGTTGAAGTGGTGCGGGTTGGCCTGGTAGGCGCCGAAGAACCAGTCCTGGATCGGGGTGAGCGGCACCGCGCCGACCGCGGCCTCCTGCCCGGCCTGCCCGGCCTCGATCTCGGTGACCACCTTGGCCAGGCCGCCGATGGTCTGGTTGGCGAAGAGGTCCTTGGTGGTGAAGGCGTAGCCGGCCTTGTGCGCCCTGGAGACCACCTGGATGGTCAGGATGGAGTCGCCGCCCAGCTCGAAGAAGTTGTCCGCGGTGCCGACCCTGGCCAGGCCGAGCACCTCGGCCCAGATCTCGGCGAGGGCCTTCTCCGCCGGGGTTTCCGGTGCCCGGTAGGCGGCGGTGAGTTCGGGTCCGGCCTCGGGTTCGGGCAGGGCCTTGCGGTCGACCTTGCCGTTGGGGGTCAACGGCAACCGTTCGAGCAGGTTGATCGAGGAGGGCACCATGTAGTCGGGCAGGGTGGCCGCGACGAACTCGCGCAGTTCCAGCGCGGTGACCTCCTGCCCGGCCGGGACCACGTAGGCGACCAGGCGTTTGCGCTGGCCTTCCACCCGGACCTCGGCGATGGCCTCGGCGATGTAGGGGTGGCGCAGCAGCACCGATTCCACCTCGCCCAGCTCGATCCGGAAGCCGCGGATCTTGACCTGGTCGTCGGCCCGGCCCACGAACTCCAGCTGCCCCATGCCGGTCCAGCGCACCACGTCACCGGTGCGGTACATCCGGCCGCCGTCCAGGCTGAACGGGTTGGGCAGGAAGCGATCCGCGGTCAGGCCGGGGCGGTTGAGGTAACCGCGGGCCAGGCCGTCGCCTGCCACGTACAGCTCCCCCGGCACGCCGGTGGGCACCGGCCGCAGCCGCTGGTCGAGCACGTAGACCTGGGTGTTCCAGATCGGCCCGCCGATCGGCGGTGTCCCGCCGGGCACCAGGGGTTCGCTCCAGGTGGCGACCACGGTGGACTCGGTCGGCCCGTAGGCGTTGATCATCCGGCGGCCGGGCGCCCAGCGGGCGACCAGGTCGGCCGAGCAGGCGTCGCCGCCGACGATCAGGGTGCGGAACTCGGGCAGCTCGGTCTCGGGCACGGTGGCCAGCGCGGCGGGCGGGATCAGCGCGTGCGTGACCCGTTGGGCAGCCAGGACTTCGGCGAGCTGGTCACCGAGCAGCGGTCCTGGCGGCGGCACCACCAGGGCGGCCCCGGCGGGCAGCGCCATGCACAGTTCGAGGATGGAGGCGTCGAAGCTGGGTGAGGCGAACTCCAGCACCCGGTCGCCGGGCTGGACCTCGAACCGGTCGATCTCGGCTGCGGAGAAGCCGGCCAGTCCGGCGTGCGAGACCACCACGCCCTTGGGCTTGCCGGTGGAGCCGGAGGTGTAGATGACGTAGGCGGCGTTGCCAAGTGCCACCACGTTGGGCAGGTCGTGGGCCGGGCACTCGTCCACTGTGGACTGGGTCTGGGTGAGGAAGTCCTGGTCCAGCACGAGCACCGGCTTGGCGTCGGCGAGCATGAACTCGATCCGCTCGGCCGGGTAGGCCGGGTCGACCGGCAGGAACGCGGCACCCGCCTTGAGCACGGCCAGCTGGGCCACGATGATCTCCACCGACCGGGGCAGCGCGAGGGCGACGATCCGCTCCGGTCCGGCTCCTCGGCCGACCAGGAACCTGGCCAGCCGGTTGGCCCTGGCGTTCAGCTCGGCGAAGCTGATCGTCCCCTGTGGACTGATCACCGCCGGGGCGTCCGGGGTGCGCTGCACCTGGGCCTCGACCAGTTCGGCCAGGGTGGCCGGGGCCACGGTCTGGTCGGTGTTGTTCCACTCCAGCAGCAGCCGGTCCCGCTCGGTGGCGCCGAGCAACGGCAGGTCGTCGACCGGCTGGGCCGGGTCGGCGGCGATCCCGGCCAGCAGCACGCCGAGGTGTTCGCCGAACCGGGTGATGGTGGCCGGGTCGAACAGGTCGGCGTTGTAGGTGATCGCGGTGTGCAGGCCGCCCTCGTGCTCGACGAACTCCACGGTGAGGTCGAAGCTGGCGTTGACCAGCGGCAGCGGCACGTTGTCCACCGCGAGGCCGGGCAGGTCGACGCCGGAGTGCGGGGTGTTCTGCAGCACCACCATGGCCTGGAACAGCGGGGTGCGGCTGGTGTCGCGTTCGGGCTGGAGGTGGTCCACCACCCGCTCGAACGGCACCTCCTGGTGCTTGAAGGCGCCCTGCACGGTCTCCCGGACCTGGCCGAGGAACTCGGTGAACGTGCGTTGTCCGTCCACTGTGGAGCGCAGTACCAGGGTGTTGACGAAGAAGCCGATGAGGCGTTCCAGTTCGGGGCGTTCCCGGCCGGAGACCACGGTGCCCACCGAGATGTCGTCCTGGCCGGACCAGCGGCGCAGCACGAGCTGGGTGGCGGCCAGCAGGGTCATGAACAGGGTGCCGCCGTGTGCCCGGCCGAGGGCCTTGAGCGCGTCGGCGACCTCGGCCGGTACGGCGAACTCGTGTTCGGCGCCGGTGCTGGTGCGCACGGCCGGGCGCGGGCGGTCCAGCGGCAGTTCGAGCGGCACCGCGCCGTCCAATGTGGACTGCCAGTAGTCGAGCTGCTCGGTGAGCGCGGAACCGGCCAGGGTGGCGCGTTCCCACACCGCGAAGTCGGCGTACTGGATGGGCAGCGCGGGCAGTTCCGGGGCCTGGTCCAGGGTGGCGGCCCGGTACAGCTCGCTGAGTTCGGCCAGCAGCACGCCGGTGGACCAGCCGTCGGTGACGATGTGGTGCAGCATCAGGCTGAGCACGTGCCAGTCATCGGCCAGCCGGAACAGCCGGACCCGCAGCAGCGGCCCGTGCCGCAGGTCGAACGGCCTGGCGGCCTCCTGCTGCAACCGCGCGGTCAGCGCTTCGGCGTCCCCGGCCAGGTCGACCAGGTCCAGGTCGACCTCGGTGGGCGGGTGCACGACCTGGACGCCGCGGCCGTCCACCGAGGAGAAGGTGGTGCGCAGCGATTCGTGCCGGGCGATCAGGCCGGTGAGCGCGGTGCGCAGTGCCGAGACGTCGAGTCGGCCGTCCAGGCTGAGCGCGGTGGGTGAGATGTAGGCGGCGCTGTCCGGCTCGAACTCGTCCAGGAACCACAGTCGCTGCTGGGCGAAGGACAGCGGCAACGCGCCGGAGCGCGGCACGGCCGGGATCGCCGCCGTGGTCTCGCTGCCGATCGCGGCGGCGAGCTGGGCGAGGGTGGGGTGGCTGAACACCAGTCGCGGCGAGACGTCCACGCCGAGTGCGGCGCGGAGTTTGGACACCACCTTGATGCTGAGGATGGAATCGCCGCCCAGCTCGAAGAAGTTGTCCAGCGCGCCCACCCGGTCGAGGCCGAGCACCTCGGCCCACACCTGGGCCACGGCCTGTTCGGCCGCGGTGCGCGGCGCCCGGTAACCGGCGGCGGTGCTGGTGTACTCGGGGGCGGGCAGGGCGCGGCGGTCGAGTTTTCCGTTGCGGGTCAACGGCAGTGCGTCCAGGGTGACGAACGCGGCCGGGACCATGTACTCGGGCAGCACCCGGCCCAGTTCGGCGCGGAGGTCGGTGTTCTCGTTGTCCCGCACCAGGTAGGCGACCAGGCGGTGCACGCCGGGCTGGTCCTCCCTGGCGATGACCGCGGCCGCAGTCATGCCGGGCAGCGCGGTGAGCGCGGCCTCGATCTCGCCGGGCTCGATCCGGAATCCGCGGATCTTGACCTGCTCGTCGGTGCGGCCCAGGAACTCGATGCTGCCGTCACTGCGCCAGCGCACCAGGTCGCCGGTGGCGTACATCCGGGAGCCGGGCGCGCCGAAGGGGTTGGCCAGGAACTTGTCGGCGGTGAGGCCGGGGCGGTGCAGGTAACCGCGGGCGACCTGCTCCCCCGCCAGGTACAGCTCCCCGGCCACGCCGACCGGGACCGGCCGGAGGGCCGGGTCGAGCACGTACGCCTGGAGGTTGCGCAGTGGTCGGCCGATCACCGGGCGATCGCCGTCGACCTTGCAGGACAAGGCGTCCACCGTGCACTCGGTGGGGCCGTAGAAGTTGTAGCTGACCGTCTCCGAGTTGCTCAGCTCGGTCCACAGGGATTCGCCGAGGGCCTCGCCGCCGAGCATGAGCACCTTGGGCCGGTGCGCGCCGTCGAGGAGTCCGGCCGGGATGAGCTGTTGCACGTAGGAGGGAGTGAGGTCCAGGAAGTCGATCCGCTGGGCCTGCACGTACTCCACCAGCGCCCGCGGGTCCAGGCGGACCTCGTCGGCGATGAGGTGCAGTTCGTGGCCGTCGGCCAGCAGCACCAGGCCTTCCAGGGAGGTGTCGAAGGAGAACACCGCGGTGGTGGCCACCCGCAACTTCCCACCCGCGGTGGCGACGAAGTCGTTGCGGTGGTTGAGCAGCAGGTTGACCAGGCTGTGGTGTTCGACGCTGACGCCCTTGGGCCTGCCGGTGGAGCCGGAGGTGTAGATGACGTAGGCCGAGTTGTCCATCCGAAGTGGACGGTCCAGGTCGTGGCCGTCCTGGATGGCGGTGGCGGCGGTGAACTCGGCCGAGTGGTACAGCTCCGCGGTGAGGGTGACCGCGGGCCGGGCGTCGGCGAGCAGGGTCTCGATCCGCTCGGCCGGGAGTTGCGGGTCGACCGGCAGGTAGACGGCCCCGGCCTTCCACACGGCCAGGACCGCCACCACCAGATCAGCGGTGCGGGGCAGAGCGACCGCGACGATGCGCTCCGGCCCCGCACCTTGGACGACGAGCTGACGGGCCAACCGGTTGGCCCGCGTGTTCAACTCGTCGAAGGTGCACCGGGTGTCCCCGAAAACCAGCGCGAGGTCCTGTGGCGTGCGCCGGACCTGCGCCTCGAACATGGCAGGGTAGGTGGCCGCGGGCAGTTCGCCCGCGGTGTCGTTCCAGTCGATCAGCACCCGCTGGCGGTCCACAGTGGACAGCCAGGGCAGCTCGGCGAGGGTGCGCTCGGGTCGCGCGGCCAGCTCGGTGAGCAGCAGCGCGGTCTGGTCGAGCAGGCGCCGCACGGTGTCGGCGTCGAAGAGCCTGGGGTCGTAGGAGAGTTCCAGCCGCAGCCGCTCGTCCAGGAAGGCGGCCAGGGCCAGCGGCAGGGTGGTGGTGTCCACCATGTCGACCTGGCCGACCTTGGGCGCGCCGTCGAGGGAATCATCGCCCAGCGGGTAGTTCTCGAAGACCACGATGCTGTCGAACAGGTTGCCCTGGATCTCGCTCCAGCCCTGCACCTGGTTGAGCGAGACGAAGTCGAACCGGCGGGCCTCGGACTGCTCGGCCTGCAACTCACGCAGCCAGGGCAGCAGCGGCCGATCGGGCTGCACGCGGACCCGGGTGGGCACGGTGTTGATGAACATGCCGACCATCGACTCCACGCCGGGCAGCTCGGCCGGGCGGCCGGAGACGATGCTGCCGAAGACGATGTCGGACTGGCCGCTGTGCCGGGACAGCAGCAGTGCCCACACGCCCTGCACCAGGGTGTTGACGGTGAGCCCGTTGCGCTTGGCCACCTCGTGCAGCCGGGCGGACTGCTCCACGGTGAGGTGGTGGCCGAGTTCGCCGGTGGACTCGGCCCGGTGCGCCTCGCGTGGCTGCCGGTCGAAGGGCAGTGCGGTGGCACTGTCCACTCCGGACAGTGCCTGCCGCCAGAAGCCCTCGGCGGCGGTCAGGTCCTGGCGGTCCAGCCAGTGCAGGTACTCGCGGAAGGGCCGCCGCAGCGGCAGGTCGGGGGTGCGGTGGGCGGTGATGGCGGCGTACTGCTCGGAGACCTCGGCGAAGACCTGGCTGGTGCTCCAGCCGTCCAGCAGCACGTGGTGCGAGGTCCAGACGAGCAGCACCTCGTCCTCCCCGAGCTGGGCGATCTTCAGCCGCAGCAGCGGGGCGGTGGTGACGTCGATGCCCTCGGCCAGGTCCGCGGCGAGCACCCGGTCCAGTTCGGTGCGGGTGTCCTCCTCGGACAGTGCCCGCCAGTCGAAATATTCCACCGGAAGATCAATCCGGCGGTGTACGACCTGCACCGGCTGGTCCAGGCCCTGCCATTCCAGGTGACCGCGCAGCACCGGGGTCCGGTCGACCACGCGCTGCCAGGCCAGGCCGAGCGCACGCGGATCGCGCACGCCGGTGAGCCGGAGCCGGGCCTGGTCCACGTAGGCGCCGCCCTCGGTGTCGACCAGGCTGTGGAAGAGCATGCCGGCCTGCAGCGGGGTGAGCGGGTAGATGTCCTCGACCGCGCGGCCGTCCCCGGCCAGCCGGTCCACTGTGGACTGGTCGAGCCGGGCGAGTGGGAAGTCCGATGGCGTGCGGCCACCGGCCTGCGAGGTGGCGCAGTGCAGCACGATCTCGCGCAGGGCGGTGGTCATCCGCTCGGCGAGGGCGCGGATGGTCTGCTCCCGGTGCCGGTTCGCCGAGTACTGCCAGGACAGGTGCAGTTCGCCGCCGGTGACCGCGCCGACCACGTCGATCAGGTAGGGGCGGGCCGAGCCGGGGGCGTTGTCGCTGCCGAGGCTCTCGCCCTGGCCGCGGATCAGGCCCTCGCCGGCGCTGCCGACCTCGAACTGGCCGTGGTAGTTGAAGCTGATCAGCGGGTCCGGGTCGGTGGCGAGCGGGCTGTCCGCGGTCAGGCGGCGCAGGGCCTCGTAGCTGAGACCACGGTGCGGCACGGCACGCAGGCGTTCCTTGACCGTCTTGAGCACGCTGCCCCAGTCGCCGTCCGCGCCGAGGGCGACCGGGAACTGGGTGGTGAACCAGCCGATGGTGCGGGAGAGGTCGACGCCGTCGAGGATCTCCTCCCGGCCGTGGCCTTCCAGGGCGACGAGCACCCGGTCCCGGCCGGTCCAGTCGGTGAGTGCGGCGCCGAGGGCGCTGAGCAGCACGTCGTTGACCTGGGTGCGGTAGACCTCGGGCACCTGGTGCAGCAGCGCGTCGGTGCTGGTGCGGTCGAGCTGGACGGAGACGGTGCGGGTGGACTCGGCGGTGTTGGCGCCGTCCAGGTCCACCGGCAGCTCCGCGTGTTCCACTGTGGACAGTCCGGTCCAGTGGTCCAGGTCGGCGTCGAAGCCGCCCGCGGTGGTGTGTTCGGCGAGCAGGTGGGTCCACTCGCGGAAGCCGGTGCCGACCGGGTCGAGCTGAATGGGCTGGCCCGCGATGGCCTGGCGGTAGGCGGTGTCCAGGTCGCCGAGCAGCACCCGCCAGGACACGCCGTCCATGACCAGGTGGTGCACGACCAGGAACAGCCGCTCGGTGCCGAACAGCAGGGCCCGGAACAGCGGACCGTGTTCGAGGTCCAGGCCGGCCTGGGCTTCGGTGGCGGCCTCAGTCAGGGTGGCCGGGTCGTGCTGGGAGAAGAACTCGCCGGGCTCGTGCGCGTCCTGGCGCCATTCGCCGTCCTGCTCGCTGAACCGGATGCGCAGGGCTTCGTGCTGGGCGAGCACGGCGGTGAGGGCGGTGCGCAGGGCGGCGGGATCGGCGCCTGCGGCCAGTTCCAGGTGCATGGACATGGTGAAGTGGTGCCGGTGCGCGGGTTCGGTGCTAAAGAACCAGCGCTGGATCGGGCCGAGCGCGCTGGGTCCGATCAGCTCGACCCTGGTGCGCGCGATCTCCTCGGTGCCGACCACCGGGGCCAGGTCGGCGATGGTCTGGTGCAGGAAGATGTCCTTGGAGGTCAGGCGAAGCCCGGCCTGCCGGGCCCTGGAGACCACCTGGATGCTCAGGATGGAGTCGCCGCCGAGGCCGAAGAAGTTGTCGGTGATGCCGACCTCGGGCACGCCGAGCACCTCGGCCCAGACCGCGGCGAGCTGGGTTTCGACCGGGGTGCGCGGGGCGATCCGGCCGGTGGTCTCGGCTTCCGGGGCGGGCAGGGCGCGGCGGTCGAGTTTGCCGTTGGCGGTGACCGGGAAGCGGTCCAGGGTGACGAACGCGGCCGGGATCATGTAGTCGGGCAGCTGTTCGGCCAGGAACGGGCGCAGGGCATCCGGGGTCGCGGTGCCGACCAGGTAGGCGGCCAGGCGTTTGCGGCCGTGGTCGGTGCGGACCTGGACCAGGGCCTCGCTGATCTCCGGGTGCCGGAGCAGGGCGGCCTCGATCTCGCCGAGTTCGATCCGGAAGCCGCGCAGTTTGACCTGGTTGTCGATGCGGCCGAGGAACTGCAGCGAGCCGTCCGGCAGCCAGCGGACCTGGTCGCCGGTGGCGTACATCCGGTCGCCGGGCGGGCCGAACGGGTTGGCCAGGAACGCGTTCGCGGTCTGGCCGGGCCGATTCTGGTAGCCGCGGGCCAGGCCCGCACCTGCCAGGTGCAGCTCGCCGGGAACGCCGACCGGGACGGGCTGGAGCTGGGCGTCGAGCACGTAGGCCCGCATGCCGTCCAGTGGGCGGCCGATCGGGATCACCGGCGGCACCGAGTCCACAGTGGACATCCGGTGGGTGCTGGCGAAGGTGGTGGTCTCGGTGGGGCCGTAGCCGTCGACCACGGTCAGGTCCGGGCAGGCGGCCAGCACCCGGCGGACGGATTCGGCTGGCACGACGTCGCCGCCGGTCCAGACCTCGCGGACACCGGTGAAGCAGCCCGGGTCCTCCTGGGCGGCCAGCCGGAACAGGCCTGCGGTGAGCCAGAGTCCGGTGATGTCGTAGCCGCGGATGGCGGCCGCGTCCACGTCACCGGGTGCGGCGACCACCACGGTGCCGCCGTTGAGCAGCGGCACCCACAGCTCGTAGGTGGAGGCGTCGAAGGCGGTCGGCGAGTGCAGCAGCACCCGCTGGTGGCCGTGCCGGAACCGGCGGTCGGCGGCCAGCGCGACCACATCCCGGTGCCGGATGGCCACGCCCTTGGGCTCACCGGTGGAGCCGGAGGTGTGCATGAGGTAGGCCAGGTTCTCCGGCGTCACCACCGGTGCGGCCCGCAGCGGGGTGTCCCCCGGCTGGTCGGCGCGCAGGATCTGTCCACTGTGGACGGCGTGGCCGCTCTTCTCCCAGCCACCGTCGGTGATCAGCACCTGGGCGCCGGTGGCGGCCAGGATGGCGCGCAGCCGGTCCTGCGGGGCGCGGACGTCGAGGGGCACGTAGGCCGCACCGGCCTTGAGGATGGCGAGCACCGCGACCACCAGGTCGGCGGAGCGGTCCATCAGCAGGGCCACCGGGGCTTCGGTGCCGACCCCGGCGGCGCGCAGTCGCTGGGCGAGGCGGTTGGCCCGGGTGTCCAGGGCGGCGTAGCTGAGCCGGTCCGCGCCCGCGATGACCGCGGTGGCCTGCGGGGTGGCCCAGACCTGGGCGGCGAACCGGTCCGGCACGGTGTCGGTCTCGCCGTCCGGGCCGGTGTTGTTCCACTCGGTGAGGATGCGGTGCCGTTCGGCCGGGCCGAGCAGCGGCAGGTCGGCCAGGCGTTGTTCCGGGTCGCGGCCGAGGGCGTCGAGCAGGCTGCCGAGGTGTTCGGCGAGGCGCTCGGCGGTGCCGCGGTCGAACAGGTCGGTGTTGTAGTTGACCGCAAGGTGCAGGCCGTGCGGGGTGTCCACGAACTGGAACAGCAGGTCGAAGGTTGCCGCGACCACCGGCATCGGCAGTTCCTCGACCGCGAGGTCGCCGAGGCCGGGCTGCTGGTCCGGGGTGTTCTGCAGCACGATCATGGCCTGGAACAACGGGGTCCGGCTGGTGTCGCGTTCGGGTTGCAGTTCCTCCACCACCCGCTCGAACGGCAGGTCCTGGTGGGCGAAGGCGTTCAGCACGGTGTCCCGGACCTGGCCGAGGAATCCGGTCACCGAGTCCCGTCCGTCCACAGTGGAGCGCAGGACCACGGTGTTGACGAAGAAGCCGACCAGGCGGTCGAGTTCGGCCTGCTCGCGGCCGGAGGTGACCGTGCCCAGGGCGATGTCCGGCTGGCCGGACCAGCGATGCAGCAGCAGCTGGGTGGCGGCGACCAGGGTGGTGAACAGGGTGCCGCCGTGCTGCCGTCCGAGCGCGGTGAGGGTGTGCGCGATCCCGGTGGGCAGCACGCGTTCGACGAACGCGCCGTTGCGGGTCTGCACCGGCGGGCGCGGGCGGTCGGTGGGCAGGTTCAGTGGTTCCAGTGCGTCCAGGCGGGTGCGCCAGTAGTCGACCTGGGTTTGCAGCAGGTCACCGGTGAGCTGTTCGCGTTGCCAGGCGGCGAAATCGGCGTACTGCACCGGCAGCGGCGGCAGTTGCGCGCCGGTGTAGACGGCGTTCAGCTCGGCGGTGAGCACGCCGGCGGACCAGCCGTCGGTGGCGATGTGGTGCACCAGGATCAGCAGCACGTGCTCGGCCGGGGCGAGCCGGTAGAGCCTGGCTCGCAGCACCGGTCCGGTGGCCAGGTCGAACGGCGTGCCGGCCTCGGCGAGCAGGGCGGCGTCCAGGTCGGCCGGGGCCAGGTCGGTGATCGGCAGGTCGACCGGGTGCGGGGGCTGGATCAGCTGGCGGCCCTGGCCGTCGACGGTGGTGTAGGTGGTGCGCAGGGGTTCGTGCCGGGCCACCAGGTGGGTCAGCGCCTCGCGGAGGCGGTTGGTGTCCAGGTCGCCGGTGAGGCGGAGCACGGTCGGGGACAGGTATTCCAGGCCGCCGGGCTCGAACTGGTCCAGGAACCAGAGCCGCTGCTGGGCGAAGGACAGCGGCAGTGCGCCGTCCCTGGGCTGCACCGGGATGGTGAGGTCCACTGTGGACTGAGCGGCGGGCAGGATGCGGGCCAGGTCGGCGACGGTGGGGCTGGTGAACACCGCGCGGGGTGCGACCTCGGGACCGAACAGGGCGCGCAGCCGGGAGATCACCCGGATGCTGAGGATGGAGTCGCCGCCCAGCTCGAAGAAGTTGTCCGTGACGCCGACCGTGGGCAGGCCGAGCACCTCGGCCCAGACCTCGGCGACCTGGCGTTCTGCCTCGGTGCGCGGGGCCACCTGCTCGGCGGTGGTGTACTCCGGCGCGGGCAGGGCGCGGCGGTCGAGCTTTCCGTTGCGGGTCAACGGCAGTGCGTCCAGGGTGACGAACGCGGCCGGGACCATGTAGTCGGGCAGCCGGGAGCCGACGAAGGCGCGCAGCTCGGCGATGGCCGGGACCAGTGCGTGTTCGGCCGGGACGAGGTAGGCGACCAGGCGGTTCTCCCTGGCGATCACCGCGACCTCGGCCGCCCAGTCCGCACTGGCCAGCACGGCTTCGATCTCGCCGGGCTCGATCCGGAAACCGCGGATCTTGATCTGGTCGTCCACCCGGCCCAGGAAGTCGAGCAAACCGTTGGCGGTCCAGCGGACGCGGTCGCCGGTGGCGTACATCCGGGAGCCGGGGGCGCCGAAGGGGTTGGCCAGGAAGCGGTCCGCGGTCAGGCCGGGGCGGTTGAGGTAGCCGCGGGCGACCTGCTCCCCCGCCAGGTACAGCTCACCGGGCACCCCGGCGGGAACCGGCTGGAGGTCGGCGTCGAGCACGTATGCCTGGAGGTTGTGCAGTGGGCGGCCGATCACCGGGCGGGGTGATTCGTCGATGCGGCAGTAGACCGCGTCGACCACGCATTCGGTGGGGCCGTAGTAGTTGTAGCTGGTGGTGTCCGGGGCGGTGGCCAGCTCACGCCACAGGGCGGGGCTGGTGCCCTCGCCGCCGAGCATCAGGATCCGGGGCCGGTGCCGGGGATCGGTGAGTAGCCCGGCCGGGATCAGCTGCTGCGCGTAGGACGGGGTGAGGTCGAGGAAGTCGATCCGGTTCCCGGCCACGTAGTCGACCAGGGCCTTCGGGTCCAGGCGGGTCTCGTCGGCGATGAGGTGCAGCTCGTGGCCACAGGCCATGCCGAGCAGGCCCTCCCACGAGGTGTCGAAGGAGAACACCGCGGTCAGCGCGAGCCTGGCGGGGCCGGTTTCCGGGTGGAACAGCTCGTTGGCGTGGTTGTGCAACAGGTTGGCGAGCTGGCGGTGCTCGATCAGCACGCCCTTGGGGCGGCCGGTGGAGCCGGAGGTGTAGATCACGTAGGCCGGGCTGGCCGGGTCGATCCGCACCGTCGGGTCGGTGTCGGGCTGCCCGCTGAGGTCGGTGGCGGCGAGCAGGTCGTCGGTGAGCACGAGCACCGGGTTGGCGTCGCCGAGCAGGAAGTCGATGCGGTCCGCGGGCTGGTCCGGGTCGACCGGCAGGTAGGCGGCGCCGGTCTTGAGCACCGCGAGCAGGGCGATCACGAACTCGGCCGAGCGGCGCATCCGCAGTGCCACCAGGCGTTCCGGTGCGGCACCGAGGCCGATCAGGTGGTGCGCCAACCGGTTCGCGCGGGCGTTGAGTTCGGCGAAGGTGAAGCTGGTGTCGCCGAAGACGAGTGCGGTGCGATCGGGGAACTGGGCGGCGCGGGTCTGGAAGGTCTCCGGGTAGAGCAGGCCGTTGGTGGCCAGTGCGGTGTTGTTCCACCGGGTCAGCGTGGTGGCGCGGTCTTGTTCGGTGAGCCACGGGATGCGGCCGAGTGGGCGAGCGGGGTCGGCGGCGAACTCGGTGAGCAGCAGGGCCAGCCGGTCCGCGATGTCGCGGGCGGTGCCGGGTTCGAAGAGCTGCGGGTCGTAGGACAGCTCGAACTTGAGGCGGTCCAGCAGGTAGGCGCTCAGGGTGAGCGGGAAGCTGGTGGTGTCGACGGCCTTGACCTCGCGGATGCGCAGCCCGGTCTCGTCTACGGCCTTGTCGTCGAAGGGGTAGTTCTCGAAGACGACGATGCTGTCGAACAGGGTGCTGCCGCCGGGCAGGTCGCTGTAGGAACGCAACTGGGCCAGGGAGACGAAGTCGAACCGGCGGGATTCGGTCTGGCCGGTCTGGAGGTCGCGCAGCCAGCTGAGCAGCGACTGTCCACTCTGGACTTCGACCCGGGTGGGCACGGTGTTGATGAACAGGCCGACCATGGTCTCCACGCCGGGGAGTTCGGCGGGGCGGCCGGAGACGGTGGTGCCGAAGACGATGTCGCGCTGTCCGCTGTACCGGGACAGCAGCAGTGCCCAGGCGCCCTGGACCAGGGTGTTGACGGTGAGGCCGTTGGCCTTGGCCAGCTTGCTGAGCTGGGTCGACTGCTCCGCGCTCAGTTCCAGGGCGACCATGTCGGCGGACTCGGCGGCGTGGTTCGGGCCGGGCTGGTGGTCGGCCGGGAGCGGGGTGGGGCTGGTGAATCCGGCGAGCACGGTGCGCCAGTGGGCTTCGGCGGCGGCCGGGTCCTGGCGGTCCAGCCACTGGAGGTAGTCGCGGAAGGGCCTGCGGGTGGCCAGGTTCGGCGGGGTGCCGGTGAGCTGGGCGGCGTACTGGGCGCAGACCTCGGCGAAGACCTGGCCGAGGCTCCAGCCGTCCAGGAGGATGTGGTGGAAGCTCCAGACCAGCACGACCTCGTCCGCGCCGGTGCGCACCAGGGTGAGGCGCAGCAGCGGCGGGGCGGTCAGGTCGATGACGGCGGCCCGGTCGGCGGCCACGATCCGGTCCAGCTCAGTCGCACGGTCCACTTCGGACAGTGCACGAAGGTCGTACTGGGCGACGGGCAGGTGTACATGTCGGCGGACCACCTGGAGCGGCTGGGGCACGCCTTCCCAGACCAGGGCGCTGCGCAGGATCGGGGTGCGGTCGACCACGAGCTGCCAGGCGTTCGCCAGCGCGTTGACGTCGGTGACCCCGGACAGGTCCATCCTGGCCTGGTCGAAGTAGGCGCCGCGGTCGGCGTCGACCAGGCTGTGGAAGAGCATGCCCGCCTGGAGCGGGGTGAGCGGGTAGAGGTCCTCGACCTCGCGGCCGTCGCCGACCAGTCGGTCCACTGTGGACTGGTCGATACCTGCGAGCGGGAAGTCCGAGGGGGTGCGGCCGCCGGTGCCGGGGGTGGCGCAGTGTTCGGTGATCTCGCGCAGGGTGTCCATCAGCATTTCGGCGAGGTCGCTGATGGTGCGTTCGTTGTGCACGTTGGCCGAGTAGAGCCAGGTGAGTTCGAGTTCGCCGCCGTCGACGAGTCCGGCGATGTCGATCAGGTGGGTGCGGGTCTCCTCGGCGGCCTGGTCCTGGCCGAGCGGGATGCCGCGGCCGCGCACCAGGGTGTCCGGGTTGGCCGAGCCGGAGTCCCACTGGCCGTGGTAGTTGAAGCTGATCCGCGGGGCCGGGCCGTGCTGGAGCGGGCTGTCCGGGGTGAGGTAGCGCAGTGCGCCGTAGGACAGGCCGCGGTGCGGGACGGCGCGGAGTTGTTCCTTGACGGACTTGAGGATCGAGCCCCAGCCCATGTCCGAGGGCATGGTGAGGGCGAGCGGGAACTGGGAGGTGAACCAGCCGACGGTGCGGGACAGGTCGATGCCGTCCAGGATCTCCTCGCGGCCGTGGCCCTCCATGGCCACCAGCGCGCCGGACTGTCCGCTCCACTCGGCGAGCACGTGGCCGAGTGCGCTGAGCAGCACGTCGTTGACCTGGGTGCGGTAGACCTCCGGCACGTCCTGGAGCAGGGCGCGGGTGGTGGCCTCGTCCAGCCGGGCGGTGACCGATCTGGTGCTGGCCACGGTGTTCGCGCCGGGGTGGTCGATCGGCAGGTCGGCCGGGACCGCGCCGGTCCGCGTGGTCCAGTAGGCGAGGTCGGCGTCCAGGCCACCGGCCTCGACGTGCTCGATCAGCTTGTGCGACCAGTGCGTGAACGGGGTGCTGACCGGTTCCAGGGTGATGTCCTGGCCCGCCTTGGCCTGGCGGTAGCCGGATTCCAGGTCGCCGAGCAGGATGCGCCAGGACACGCCGTCGACCACCAGGTGGTGCACGGCCAGGAACAGCTGTGGGGCGCGGTCGGGGCCGAGCTGGAACAGGATGGCGCCGATCAGCGGGCCGCTGCCGGGGTGCAGGTCGGTCTGCACCGCCAGCGCCTCGGCGTTCATGACTGCCTGCTGATCCTCCACTGTGGACAGATCAACGACACGCAGCACGGGCTGCGGTTCGGACTCGGCGGAGTCCTGCGACCACTGGCCGTCGACCTGGGTGAAGCGCAACCGCAGCGAATCGTGGTGCGTCACCAGGGTTTCGACGGCCTGGCCGAGGGCGGTGGCGTCGGTGTCCGCGGCGAGTTCCAGGGTCATGGACATGCTGAAGTGCGGCTGGGCGCCGTGTTCGGTGAAGAACCAGCGCTGGATCGGGGTGAGCGGGGCCGGGCCTTCGATGATCTCCACCGGGGCCTGTTCGGCCGTGGCCAGGTCCGGCACCGCGGAGACCAGCTCGGCGATGCTCTGGTGCAGGAAGACGTCCTTGGAGGTCAGCCGCAGCCCGGCCTTGCGGGCCCTGGAGACCACCTGGATGCTCAGGATCGAGTCGCCGCCGAGGGAGAAGAAGTTGTCCCGCAGGCCGACCCGCTCCACGCCGAGCACCTCGGCCCAGACCGCGGCCAGGGCCTGTTCGGTCTCGGTGGCCGGGGCCACGTACTCGCCGGTCTCCGCCTCGGCCTCCGGGGCGGGCAGCGCGCGGCGGTCGATCTTGCCGTTGGCGGTCAGCGGCAGTTCGGCCAGTGCGAGGAAGGCCGAGGGCACCATGTACTCGGGCAGTCCGGCGCGCAGGTGTTCCCGCAGGTCCGGGATGTCCGTGCCGACGACGTAGGCGACCAGGCGTTTCTGACCGTTGTCGGTGCGGGCGAGCACCACGGCCTCGGTGACCGACTCGTGCGCGGTGAGCGCGGCCTCGATCTCACCGAGTTCGATCCGGAAACCGCGGATCTTGACCTGGTCGTCGGCGCGGCCCAGGAACTCCAGGTTCCCGGCGCCGTTCCAGCGCACGGTGTCGCCGGTGCGGTACATCCGGGTGCCTGCCAGGCCGAACGGGTCGGGCAGGAAGCTCGACGCGGTCAGGCCGGGACGGTCCAGGTAGCCGCGGGCCAGGCCGGCGCCCGCGAGGTACAGCTCGCCGGGGATGCCGACCGGCTGCGGCTTGAGGTTGCGGTCCAGCACGTAGGCCCGCATGTTGTCCAGCGGGCGGCCGATCGGCACGGTGTCCGGCACCGAGTCCACTGTGGACATCGAGTGCTGGGTGGCGTAGGTGGTGGTCTCGGTGGGGCCGTAGACGTCGCTGAGCAGCAGTCCGGCGCAGGCGCCGAGTACCCGCCGAACGGCCGCCGCGGGCACGATGTCGCCGCCGGTCCAGACCTCGCGGGCACCGGCGAAGCAGCCCGGATCCTCCTGCGCGGCCAGCCGGAACAGGCCGGAGGTGAGGAACAGGCCGGTGACGCCGTGTTCGGTGATCATGCGGCGGATCAGGTCGGCGTCCACGTCGCCGGGCGGGGCGATCACGGTCTGGCCGCCGGCGAGCAGCGGCACCCACAGCTCGTAGGTGGAGGCGTCGAAGGCGCTCGGCGAGTGCAGCAGCACGCGCTGGTGGCCGGGTCCGAAGCGGTGTTCGTGCGCCAGGGCCACGATGTCCCGGTGGCAGACGGCGACGCCCTTGGGGCGGCCGGTGGAGCCGGAGGTGAACATGACGTAGGCCAGGTTCGCCGGGTCGATCGCCACCGCGGGCGGCTGAGTGCTCAGGGCGGAGTGGTCGGCGTCGACGAGTTCGATCAGTCCACTGTGGACCTCGGCGGCGGTGGCCTGCCAGGTCTGGTCGGTGAGCAGGATCCGCGCGCCCGCCTCGGCCAGCACCATGCGCAGCCGGTCCGCGGGGGCCCGCTGGTCCAGGGGCACGTAGGCGGCGCCGGCGGTGAGCACGGCGAGTTCGGCCACGGCCAGGTCGGCCGAGCGCTCGATCAGCACGCCGACCCGCTGTTCCGGCCGGACGCCGAGCGCGATCAGGTGGTGGGCCAGCCGGTTGGCCCGGTCGGCGAGTTCGCCGCGGGTGACCGGGCCGTGTTCGGTGATCAGCGCGGTCGCGGCCGGGTTCTGGCGGACCTGCTCGGCGAAGCGCGCGGGCACGGTGCCGGTGGGCAGGTCGGTGTCGGTGGTGTTCCACTCGACGAGGACCTGGTGGCGTTCTTGTTCGGAGAGCAGGGAGAGTTCGGTGAGCGGGCGGTCGGGGTGGGTGACCACCTCGGCGACCAGGCGGACCAGGTGGCCGGTCATCCGCTCGATGGTGGCCGCGTCGAACAGGTCGGTGTTGTACTCGAACACCCCGGCCAGGCCGTCCGGGCTTTCCTCGAACTCGGCGGTGATGTCGAAGTTCGCGGTGTCGCGGGTGAGTGAGATCGGCTCGGCTCGCAGGCCGGGGAAGACCGGGGCCTCGCCCTGGGCGTTCTGCAGCAGCACCATCACGTCGAACAGCGGGTTGCGGCTCAGATCCCGTTCGCCGCCAACAGCGTCCACGAGTCGGTCGAACGGGGCTTCGTCGTGGGCGAAGGCGTCCAGCACGGTGTCTTTCACCGCTGCGAGTAACTCGCGGAAGCTGCGGTTGTCGTCCACAGTGGACCGGAGCACCACCGTGTTGACGAAGAAGCCGACCAGCTTGGCCAGTTCGGGCCGGTTGCGCCCGGCGGTGACGGTGCCGATGGCGATGTCCCGCTGCCCGGAGTAGCGGGCGAACAGCAGCTGGGTGGCGGCCACGATCGCGGTGTACAGCGTGGTCTCGTCGGCGCGGGCCAGCTCGGCGAGCTTGGTGCTCACCTCGGCCGGGAAGGCGAATTCGTGCCGGGCCCCGGCCGAGCCGCGCACTGCCGGACGCGGGCGATCAGTGGGCAGGGCAAGGGGTTCGATGCCCTTGAGCTGTTCGGTCCAGTGCGCGAGTTGCTGGTCCAGTGCGTCGCCGGTGAGCCGGTCACGCTGCCAGACGGCGAAGTCGGCGTACTGGATGGGCAGTTCGGGCAGCTCGGTCTGACCCGCGTACCTGGCGGCCAGTTCGCCACCGAGCACGCCCATGGACCAGCCGTCGATGATGATGTGGTGCGCGGCCAGCAACAGCACGTGGTCCTGCGCGCCCAGCTCGAACAGCGCGGCCCGGAACAGCGGTCCGCGGCGCAGGTCGAACGGCCGGGCGTACTCGGCGGCCAGCAGCTCCGGCAGCTCCGCCTCGCTGGTGACCGCGGTGGCCAGGGCGATGTCCTGGTGCGGGTGGGTGATCTGCACGCCCCGGCCGTCCACCTCGTCGAAGGTGGTGCGCAGGGATTCGTGCCTGGCCACCAGCGCGGCCACCGCGTCGGCGAGCGCGGTGACGTCGAGTGCACCGCGCAGGCGCAGGGCGAGCGCGCTGTTGTACTCGGCGCCGCCGGGCTGGAACTCGTGCAGGAACCACAGTCGCTGCTGGGCGAAGGACAGCGGCAGCGGGTCACCGGTGCGCTCGGCAGGCGGGATGGTGTCGGTGCGCTGGGCCTTGCCTGCCAGGCGTTTGCGCATCAGCTCCTGCAGGTGCGCGGGCAGGGCTGCGGTGCGGCTCTGTTTCGACGACGGCATTGCTGGTTGTCCCCCTTCAGAGTTCGTTGCCGGTGCCGTCACCGAAGGCGAGGCGCTCGAGTTCGGCGAGGACCTTCTCCTCCACCAGCTCGGCCAGGGCGGCGACCGTGCGAGCGGTCAGCACATCCTTGGGCGTGAGGGCGAGGTCGAAGGCTTCCTTGGTCTTCGCGGTGATCTGCAGGCTGCGCACGGAATCGCCGCCGAGGTCGAAGAAGCTGTCCTCGATGCCGACCCGGTCCAGGCCGAGCACCTCGGCCCAGATCTCGGCGAGGACTTCCTCGGTCTCGGTTTCCGGCGCCACGTAACCGGTCTGCGCGACAAGCCCCGCCGTGGGCGCGGGCAGGGCGCGGCGGTCGAGCTTCCCGTTGGGTGTCAACGGCAGCGCGTCCAGGGTGACGAAGGCGGCCGGGACCATGTAGTCGGGCAGCCGCCCGGCCAGGGTGGCGCGCAGTTCCGGCACGCTGGGGCTCTCCCCGACCAGGTAGGCGACCAGGCGCTTGGCCCCGTCGTCCTCGCGGGCGATCACCACCGCGTCGGTGACGCCGTCCTGTTGGCGCAGCAGGGTTTCGATCTCGCCCGGTTCGATCCGGAAGCCGCGGATCTTGACCTGCTGGTCGGCGCGGCCCAGGAACTCCAGTTGACCGTCGGCCCGCCACCGCACCAGGTCGCCGGTGCGGTACATGCGTTCGCCGGGGGCGTCGAAGGGGTTGGGCAGGAAGCGATCCGCGGTCAGGCCGGGGCGGTTGAGGTAGCCGCGGGCCAGTCCGGCCCCGGCCACGTACAGCTCGCCGGGCACGCCGACCGGGACCGGGTTGAGGTCGCCGTCCAGCACGTGCACCCGGGTGTTGCGGATCGGGCGGCCGATCGGCGGAATCCCGCCGGGGGTCAGCGGATCGCTCCAGGTGGTGACCACGGTGGACTCGGTCGGCCCGTAGGAGTTGATCATCCGGCGGCCCGGGGCCCAGCGGTCGACGAGTTCGGCGGTGCACGCGTCGCCGCCGACGATCACCGTGCGGAAGTCCGGCAGCTCGGCGTCTTCGGGCACGGTGGCCAGTGCGACCGGCGGGATCAGCGAGTGGGTGATCCGCTGGTCGCGCAGCACCTCGGCGAGCTGCTCGCCGAGCAGCGAGCCCTCCGGCGGCACCGCGAGCGCGGCGCCCGCGGGCAGCGACATGCAGAGTTCGAGCACCGAGGCGTCGAAGCTGGGCGAGGAGAACTGGAGCACCCGGTCGCCCGGATTGACCTGGTAGTGCTCGATTTCCGCGGCCGAGAAGCTGGCCAGCCCGGCATGGGTGACGACCACGCCCTTGGGGGTGCCGGTGGAGCCGGAGGTGTAGATGACGTAGGCCGGGTGCTCGGGGCGCAGCGGGGTGGTGCGGTCCGCGTTGGTCGGGGCGTCCGTGCGGGTGCCTTCCTCGGCGAGGAAGTCCTGGTCGATGACCAGCACCGGCTTGGCGTCGGTGAGCATGAACTCGATCCGGTCGGCCGGGTAGTTCGGGTCGATCGGCAGGTAGGCGCCGCCGGCCTTGAGCACGGCGAGCTGGGCGATCACGATCTCCGCCGAGCGCGGCAGGCGCAGGGCCACTATCGTCTCCGGGCCGACGCCAAGGCCGATCAGCCGGTGGGCCAACCGGTTCCCGCGCTGTTCCAGTCCGGCGAAGGTGATCTCGCCCTCGCCGAGGACCAGCGCGGCGCCGTGCGGGGTGCGTTCGACCTGGGCCTGGAACAGTTCCGGGAACACCGTGGGCACGGTGTCATCGGCGGTGTGGTTCCAGGTCTGGAGCTGCTCGCGTTCGGCCGGGGTGCGGATGTCCAGGCGGGACAACGGTTCCCGGGTGTCGGCGGACAGTGCGCGCAGGACCTCGGTGAGGTGCCCGGCCATCCGCTCGATGGTGCCCGCGGTGAACAGGTCCGGGTCGTAGCCGAACTCCAGGTGGAACTTCTCCCCCGGCGAGACGACCAGGCTGATCGGGTAGTTGGTGGTCTCGATGGCTTCCAGTTCGCGGACGCCGAGGCCGTTGGCGGCGGCCACCTCGTCGTTGATCGGGTAGTTCTCGAACACCACGATGCTGTCGAAGAGTTCGGTGCCGCCCTCGACCTGACTCCAGGACTGGAGCTGGGACAGGGCCACGAAGTCGAACCTGCGTGATTCGGCCTGGGCGGACTGGAGGTCCTGCAACCAGGTGACCGGGTCGGCGGCCGGGTCCACGGTGAGCCGGACCGGCAGGGTGTTGATGAAGATGCCGGTGATGTCCTCACCGCCGGGCAGGTCGGCGGGGCGGCCGGAGACCGTTGCGCCGAAACAGACATCGGCCTGGCCGCTGTACCGGGACAGCAGCAGCGCCCAGGCGCCCTGGACCACCGCGTTGAGGGTGAGCCGGTGCCGCTTGGCGAACTCGTACAGCCTGCTCGCCTCGGTCTCCGGCAGCGCGAACCCGGTCCAGGTTCCGGAGCGGGTGTTGTGCGCTGGGGTCTTCGGCTGGTCCAGCGGCAGCGGGGTCGGGGTGTCGAAGCCGGTGAGCACCTCACGCCAGTACACCTCGGCCTGGCCGTGGTCCTGGGCGTCCAGCCAGCGCAGGTAGTCCGCGAACGGACGGCGGCTGGGCAACGCGTGGCCCGCGTGCGCGGCGAAGACGTCGGAGAGCACCTGGAAGACGCTCCAGCCGTCCAGCAGCACGTGGTGGAAGGTCCAGACGACCTGCACCGAGTTCTCCGACAGCCTGGCCAGGGTGACTCTCAGCAGCGGGGCCGCGGTCAGGTCGAGCCCGGTGACCCGGTCCTGCTCCAGCAGGTTGGCCAGTGCGGTGCGTCGGTCCTCTTCGGACAGTGCGGTCCAGTCCAGGTGGGTGACCGGGACGGTGACCTTGGTCTGCACGACCTGGAGCGGCTTGGGCACGCCGGACCAGACGATCCGGCTGCGCAGCACCGGGGTGCGGTCGACGACCTGCTGCCAGGCGGCGGCCAGGCGGTGCGGGTCGGTGACGCCGTCGAGCACGAACTTGGCCTGCTCGAAGTAGACGCCCTGCTCCTGCTGGGACAGGCCGTGGAAGACCATGCCGGTCTGCATCGGGGTCAGCGGGTAGATGTCCTCGACGTCCCCATCGGCCACCAGCCTGTCCACTGTGGACTGGTCGAGTCCGGCGAGCGGGAAGTCCGATGGGGTGCGGCCACCCACGCCGGGCTGGGCGCAGTGCTCGATGATCTCGCGCAGCGCGGTGCGGAATCCCTCGGCCAGTGCGGTGACGGTGGCCTCGGTGTGCTGGTTGGCAGAGTAGAACCAGGTGAGCTGGAACTGCTTCTGCTCGACCGCGCCGACGATGTCGAAGATCCGGTCCCGGTCGCCGTCCAGGCTGACGTCGGACCGGATGCCGCTGCTGCCGCGGACCAGTCCGGTGCCGGTGCCGGACTCGAACTGGCCGAGGTAGTTGAAGCTGATCGGGGCCGGGGCGACGCCGGGCAGCCGGTCGGTGAGCCAGCGCAGCGCGCCGTAGCCGAGCCCGCGGCCGGGGATGGCGCGCAGCTGTTCCTTGACGGACTTGAGCGTCGCCGCCCAGTCGGCGTCCGGTGTGGACAGTGCGACCGGGAACAGGGTGGTGAACCAACCGACCGTTCGGGAGAGGTCGACGCCGGGGAACAGGTCCTCGCGGCCGTGGCCCTCCAGGTCGATCAGCAACCGGTCCTGGCCGGTCCACCCGGTGAGCACCCGGCCGAGCGCGCTGAGCAGCACGTCGTTGATCTGGGTGCGGTAGACCGGCGGCACGGACTGGAGCAGCGCCTGGGTCTCGGCCTCGTCCAGATGCACGGTGACCGAGGCGGTGGAGGCCAGGGTGTTGGGGCCGTTGAGGTCTACCGGAATATTCGCGGCGATGTTCGTGCTGGTCCAGTGGTCCAGCTCGTGGTCGAAGCCACCGGTGCCAGCGTGTTCGGTGAGGCGCTGCGACCAGTCCCGGAAGGAGGTCGTTTTGCGTCCGATGTGGACGGTCTCCCCCGCGATCGCCTGCCGGTACGCGGTGTCCAGGTCCTCCAGGAGGATGCGCCAGGACACGCCGTCGACGACCAGGTGGTGCACACACAGGTGGAGCCGGTCGCCGTCCCGGTGGACGCGCAGCAGCGGGCCGGTCAGGTCGAACTCGCCGAGCGGCCGCCCGACCACCAGGTCGGTTCCGGTGACCGGGTCGTTGTGCTGGCGCCAGGTGTCGCCGTCGCGGGTGTAGCGCAGGCGGAGCGCGTCGTGCTGGCTGACCAGGGCGGAAAGCGCGGTGTGCAGGGCGGACTCGTCCACATCCGGGGCCAGATCCAGGGTCATGGCCTGGTTGAAGTGGCCGGGGTTCGTGGTGGATCCGGCCAGGAACCAGTGCTGGATCGGGGTGAGCGGGACCGCGCCGGTGACCTCGCCCTGTTCGGCGGTGTCCGGTTGCGCGTCGGCGACCAGCACGGCGAGTTCGGCGATGGTCTGGGCGCGGAACAGGTCGCGGGGCATCAGGCCGAGGCCGGCCTGGCGGGCACGGGAGACCACCTGGATGCTCAGGATGGAGTCGCCGCCGAGGGCGAAGAAGTTGTCCGCGGTGCCGACCCTTGGCAGGCCGAGCACCTCGGCCCACACCTGGGCGAGGACCTGTTCGGCCTCGGTGCGCGGGGCCACGTAACCGGTTTGGGCGAGGGCGCCGAAGTCCGGGGCAGGCAGGGCGCGGCGGTCGAGTTTGCCGTTGCGGCTCAGCGGCAGCCGGTCCAGCAGCAGGAACGCGGCCGGGACCATGTAGTCGGGCAGCACCTCGGCGGCGGTGGCCTTGATCTTGGACACGTCCGGATCGGCGCCGACCAGGTAGGCGACCAGGCGTTTGATCCCCTGGTCGGCGCGGGCCAGCACCACGGCCTCGGTGACCCCGGGCTGCTCGGCGAGCACGGCCTCGATCTCGCCGAGTTCGATCCGGAAACCGCGGATCTTGACCTGCTCGTCGGCGCGGCCGACGAACTCCAGGACACCGTCGGCGGTCCAGCGGACCACATCGCCGGTGCGGTACATGCGGGTTCCGGCCGGGCCGAAGGGGTCGGGCAGGAAGCGGTCCGCGGTGAGGCCGGGCTGGTTCAGGTAGCCGCGGGCCAGACCGGCTCCGGCGAGGTGCAGTTCACCGGCGATGCCCGGCGGGACCGGGTGCAGGTCGGTGTCCAGGACGTAGACCCGCATGTTGTCCTGCGGGCGGCCGATCGGCACCAGGTCCGGCACCGGGCTGCCGGCGGGGATCCGGTGGTGGGTGGCGAAGGTGGTGGTCTCGGTGGGTCCGTATCCGTCCACAACGGACAGTCCGGGGCAGGCGGCCAGGACCCGGCGCACGGCCGGGGCTGGCACGACGTCGCCGCCGGTCCAGACCTCGCGGACGCCGTGCAGGCAGTCCGGGGCGTCCTGGGCGAGCAGGCGGAACAGCCCGGCGGTGAGCCAGAGTCCGGTGATGCCGTACTCGGTGACCAGGCGGCGCAGGGTGTCCACGTCCAGGTCGCCCGCGGGGGCGACGATCACCCGGTCGCCGTTGAGCAGCGGCACCCACAGTTCGTAGGTGGCGGCGTCGAAGGCGGTCGGCGAGTGCAGCAGCACCCGCTCGTGCGCGCCACCCCGGAAGCAGCGGTCGTGTGCGAGCGCGCTGACGTCCCGGTGCCGGACCGCCACGCCCTTGGGGGTGCCGGTGGAGCCGGAGGTGTACATGACGTAGGCCAGGTTGTCGCCGTGCACGGAGACCGTGGGCGGCTCGGCCGGGCCGTCCAGGGTTTCGTCGATCCGGACCGTATGTCCACTGTGGACTTCGGTGGCGGTGGCGGCCCAGTGCTGGTCGGTGAGCAGCACGGTGGCGCCGGATTCGGCGAGCACCAGGCGCAGGCGGTCGGCGGGGGCACGCAGGTCCAGCGGCACGTAGGCGCCACCGGCCTTGACGATGGCCAGTTCGGCGACCACCAGTTCCGGGGCGCGTTCGGCGAGCAGGGCGACCGGCTGGTCCGGGCGGACGCCGAGCGCGATCAGCCGGTGCGCCAGGCGGTTCGCCCGGGTTTCCAGGTCGGCGTAGCTGTACTGGCCGCCGTCGAAGGCCAGTGCGACGGCCTGTGGGGTGCGGGTGGCCTGGGCGGTGAACAGCTCGCCGAGGCTGCCGGTGGGCAGCGGGTTGGCGGTGGCGTTCCAGGTTTCCAGGACCCGGTGCCGTTCGGCCTCGGTGAGCAGGGAGAGCTGGGCCGGGGTGCGTTCGGGGTCGCGGGCGATGCCGGTGAGCAGCAGGGCCAGGCGGTCGGCCATGGCCTGCACGGTGTCCGCGTCGAACAGGTCCGGGTCGTAGTCCAGGGCGAAGGACAGTTCGGCGCCGGGCGAAACGACCACGCTGACCGGGTAGTTGGTGGGTTCCTCGTCCCGGGATTCGGCCATGGTCAGGCCGGTGGCGGCGATGGCGGCCGGGTCGAACGGGTAGTTCTCGAAGACCACGATGCTGTCGAACAACCCGGTGCCGCCGGGCAGGTTCAGCCAGCCCTGCAACTGGGCCAGGGAGACGAAGTCGAACCGCCGGGACTCGGCCTGGCTGGTCTGCAGCTCGCGCAGCCAGGGCAGCAGTGACTGTCCACTGTGGATGTCGACCCTGGTGGGGATGGTGTTGATGAACAGGCCCACCATGGCCTCCACGCCGGCCAGGTCGGCGGGGCGGCCGGAGACGGTGGTGCCGAAGACCACCTCGGACTCGCCGCTGTAGCGGGAGAGCAGCAGGCCCCACGCCCCCTGGAACACGGTGTTGAGGGTGAGTCCGTTGTGCTGGGCCACCTCGCGCAGCCGGGTGGTGTCGGCGGTGCTGAGCTGGGCCCGGACGGTCCCGGAAGACGCGGCGCGGTGCGCCTCCCGGGACTGCCGGTCGAACGGCAACGGCGTGGGAGTGCTGAAGCCGTCCAGTGCGTTCCGCCAGTAGGTGGCGGCCTGTTCGGAGTCCTGGCTCGCGAGCCAGTCCAGGTAGTCGCGGAAGGGCCTGCGGGACACCGGGTGCAGCGGGGTGCCGCCGGTGAGCGCGGCGTAGCGGGCGCAGACCTCGCCGAAGACCTGGGCCGCGCTCCAGCCGTCGAGCAGCACGTGGTGGAAGGTCCAGACGAGCAGGACCTCGTTGCCGGACAGCGTGATCACCGCGATCCGCAGCAGTGAGTCCCGCGCCAGGTCGAAGCCCTGGGCCCGGTCGGCGTCGAGGAGTTCGCGCAGGTCCGCTTCGGTGTCGGTGCGGCCGGTCCAGTCCAGGTGCCGGGTGGGGACGACGGCGGTGCGCGGCACGAGCTGGAGGGGTTCGCTGACGCCTTCCCAGACGATCCGGCTGCGCAGCACCGGGTTGTGGTCGGCGGTCTGCTGCCAGGCGGTGGCGAAGGCGGCCGGGTCGGTGACGCCGGTCAGTCGCAGCTGCACCTGGTTGAAGTAGGCGGTGCTGGCGTCCTCCATCAGGCTGTGGAAGACCATGCCCGCCTGCATCGGGGTCAGCGGGTAGAGGTCGGCGACCTCCCTGCCGTCCCCGACCAGACTGTCCACTTCGGACTGGGTGATCCGGGCCAGCGGGAAGTCCGCCGGGGTGCGGCCACCGGCGCCGGGCTGGGCGCAGTGCTCGACGATCTCACTCAGCGCGGTGCGGAAGGCCTCGGCCAGGGCGCGGATGGTGGTCTCGGAGTGGCTGCCCTGGGCGTAGGAGAAGGTGAAGGTCAGCTGCCGGGACTCGACGCTGCCGATGACGTCCAGCAGGTGCGGGCGCTGGTTGCCTGCCCCGGACTCGCCGCCGAGGCCCTCGGGCAGTCCGGCGATCAGGCCGTCCGTCTCCTGTGGACGGTCGAACTGACCGAGGTAGTTGAAGCCCACGAGCGGGGTTGGCTGCGCGGGCAGGCGGTCGGTGAGGTGCCGCAGCACGCCGTAGCCGAGGCCGCGGCGAGGGATCGCGCGGAGTTGTTCCTTGACCGTCTTGAGTGCCTCGCCCCAGCCGAGGCCGGGGGTGCCGGGCAGGGCGAGCGGGAACATGGTGGTGAACCAGCCGACCGTGCGGGACAGGTCGATGTCACCGCCGAGATCCTCGCGACCGTGGCCCTCCAGGTCGAGGAGCACCCGGTCCCGGCCGGTCCACTCGCCGAGCACCCTGCCCAGTGCGGTGAGCAGCACGTCGTTGATCTGGGTGCGGTAGACGCCGGGCACGTCCTGGAGCAGGGCGCGGGTGGTCTGCTCGTCGAGTGCGACGGTCAGGTTCCGTTCCCCGGCAACGATGTTGGCGCCGCTGCCGTCGACCGGGATGGCCGGGTCGGCGGAAACGCCGGTCCAGTACGGGAGTTCGGCGTCGAACTCGCCGTTGTCGGCCAGGGTGCTCAGGGTGCGGGCGAAGTCGCGGAAGGAGGTGGTCTTGGCCTCCAGGCGGACCGGGTTGCCCGCGCGCAGCTGCCGGTAGGCGGTGTCCAGGTCCTCCAGGAGGATCCGCCAGGACACGCCGTCGACCAGCAGGTGGTGCACGGCGAGGAAAAGCTGGTCGGTGTCCAGCAGCACGGCCTTGAGCAGTGGGCCGTGTTCGAGGTCAAGGCCGGTGTGGTCGGCGGGGCCGCCGAGCTGGAGGATCTCGGCCGGGGTGTCCGCGTGCTGCTGCCTGCCGCCGGTGAAGCGCAGCCGCAGTGCGTCGTGGTGGCGGACCAGCGCGCGCAGGGCCTCGTCCAGCAGCACCGGGTCGGGGCGTTCGGTGAGGTCGAGCAGCACGGACTGGTTGAAGTGCGCGGGTTCCGCGGTCTGGGTGGCGAAGAACCAGTGCTGGATCGGGGTGAGCGGGGCCTCGCCGGTGACCGGGCCCTGGTCGGTGCTGGGCCGGGTGGTCTCGGTGGCGGTCGCGGCCAGTCCGGCGACCGTGGGGGTGCGGAAGAGATCCCTTGGCATCAGGCCGATTCCCGCCTGGCGGGCGCGGGAGACGACCTGGATGCTGACGATGGAATCGCCGCCCAGCTCGAAGAAGTTGTCCTCCACACCGACCCTGGGCAGGTTCAGCACGGTGGCGAAGATGTCGGCGAGCAGCCGTTCGGTCTCGGTGCTGGGCGCGACGAATCCGGCCGCGGCGACCAGGCCCCAGTCCGGGGTGGGCAGCGCGCGGCGGTCGACCTTTCCGTTGGCGTTCAACGGGAGTGCGGTCAGCGGCACGAACACCGAGGGCACCAGGTAGTCCGGCACCGACTTGGCCAGGAACTCGCGCAGTTCGGCGGCGGCCGGCACCGGGTGACCCTCGGCCGGGACCAGGTAGGCGACCAGGCGCTTGCGGCGGGAGCCGTCCAGCAGCACCGCGGCCACCACCTGGCCGAGGGCTTCGTGCCGGAGCAGGGCGTTGTCGACCTCGCTCAGCTCGATCCGGAAGCCGCGGATCTTGACCTGGTCGTCGGTGCGGCCGAGGAACTCGATCTCGCCGTCCCGGTTCCAGCGCACGGTGTCGCCGGTGCGGTACATGCGTTCGCCGGGTGCGCCGAACGGGTCGGCCACGAAGCAGGCCGCGCTCAGACCCGGCCGCCCGAAGTAGCCGCGGGCCACCCCGGAGCCGCCGATGTGCAGTTCGCCGGGCACCCCGGCGGGGACCGGGCGCAGGGCGCGGTCGAGCACGTAGAGCCGCATGTTGTCCAGGGCGCGGCCGATCGGCAGCAGCTCGGGCACCTCGGCGGCGACCGGCAGGTCGTGGTGGGTGGCGAAGGTGGTGGTCTCGGTGGGGCCGTAGACGTCCACCGCGAGCAGGCCGGGGCAGGCGTTGAGCACCCGGCGCATCGACTCGGCGAGCACCACCTCGCCGCCGGTCCAGACCTCCCGGGCACCGGCGAAGCAGCCCGGATCCTCCTGCGCGATCAGCCGGAACAGCCCCGCGGTGAGGAAGATCGCGGTCACGCCGTGCTCGCCGATCATGCGGCGGAACACCTCGGCGTCCACGTCGCCGTCCGGCGCGACCACGACCTGGCCGCCGGAGAGCAGCGGCATCCACAGTTCGTAGGTGACCGCGTCGAAGGCCAGCGGGGAGTGCAGCAGCACGCGGGCGTGCCCGCCCTGGTGGAACCGGCGGTGCGCGGCCAGCGCGAGGATGTCGTGGTGCCGGACGGCCACGCCCTTGGGGATGCCGGTGGAGCCGGAGGTGTGCGTGATGTAGGCGAGGTTGTCCGCGTGCACGGCAGGCAGCGGCACGGCCAGGGTGATGATCGGCTGGTCCACCCGCAGGATCTGTCCACTGTGGACTTCCTGGGCGGTGGCGGCCCAGGTCTGGTCGGTGAGCAGCACCCGGACGCCGGTCTCGGTGAGCAGCCGGGTCAGCCGGGCCGCGGGGGCGCGCACGTCCAGCGGCACGTAGGCGGCACCGGCCTTGAGCACGGCGAGTTCGGCGATGACCACGTCGGCGGAGCGGGCCAGCAGCAGACCGACCGGTTGTTCGGTTGTCACGCCGAGGCCGATCAGGTGCTGGGCCAGGGCGGTGCTGCGGTCGTCGAGTTCGGCGTAGGTGATGGTGCCGTCGTCGGTGATCACCGCGGTGGTGTGCGGGGTGCGCCTGACCTGGGCGGCAAAGGCTTCCGGCACGGTGCCGGTGGGCAGTGCGGTCGCGGTGTCGTTCCACTCGATGAGGACCCGGTGCCGTTCGGCCGTGGTGAGCATGGGCAGTTCACCGACCGGCCGGTCGGCGTGCGCGGGGATCGCGGCGAGCAGGGTGAGCAGGTGCTCGGCCAGGCGTTCCACGGTGGCCGGCTCGAACAGCGCCGGGTCGTAGCCGAGGTTGACGGTGAGTTCCTCGTGCGGGTAGGCGACCAGGGTGAGCGGGTAGTTGGTGGTCTCCACCCCGCGCAGTTCGCGCAGGCCGAGGCCGTGCGCGGCGGCGGCGTTGTCGTCGAAGGGGTAGTTCTCGAAGACCACGATGCTGTCGAACAGGCTGGCCCGCTCGGGCAGGTCGGTGCAGGCGCGCAGCTGCGGCAGTGGCAGGAAGTCGTAGCGGCGGGCCGCGGACTGGGTGTCCTGGATGCCGCGCAGCCAGCCGGTCAGCGGCTGTCCACTGTGGACCTGGACCCGGGTGGGCAGGGTGTTGATGAAGATGCCGGTGATGTCCTGCACCCCGGCCAGGTCCGCGGGGCGGCCGGACACGGTGGCGCCGAAGAGCACGTCGTCCTGGCCGCTGTGCCGGGCCAGCAGCAGTGCCCAGGCGCCCTGGACCAGCGTGTTCAGCGTGAGTCCGTGTCGCTGGGCGAGTTCGCGCAGCGCGGTCGTGGTGCCGGTGCCGAGGGAGCGCAGCACGCTGGCGGTGGACTCGTGGTGCTGGGTCTCCGCGGGCTGCCGGTCGTAGGGCAGCGCGGTGGGGTCGGCGATCCCGGCCAGTGCGGTTCGCCAGTGTGCCAGGGCTTCCGCGCGGTCCTGGCGGTCGATCCAGCGCAGGTAGTCGCCGAAGGGACGGCGGTTGGGCAGCGCGCGGCCGGAGTGTGCGGCGAAGACGTCGTCGAGGACCTGGAAGACGCTCCAGCCGTCGAGCAGCACGTGGTGGAAGGTCCACACCACCCGGACCTCGGTGTCGCTGATCCTGGCCAGCGCGATCCGTTGCAGTGGCGCCTGATCGAGGGCGATCCCGGCGGCCCGGTCCGCGGTCAGGAACGCGTCCAGCTCGGCCTGCCGCCGGTCTTCGTCGAGGTCACGCCAGTCCAGGTGCCGGACCGGGACGCGGACCTGGGTGCGGACGAGTTGCACCGGCTCGGGCACGCCCTGCCACACGATGTGGCTGCGCAGCACCGGCATCCGGTCGCTGACCTGCTGCCAGGCCAGCGCCAGCCGGTGCGGGTCGGTGACGCCGTCGAGCCGGAAGGTGAGCTGCTGGAAGTAGACGCCGGTGTCGCCCTGGGCCAGGCGGTGGAAGACCATGCCGGCCTGGGTCGGGGTGAGCGGATAGATGTCCTCGACGTCCCGGCCGTCGCCGACCAGGGTGTCCACAGTGGACTGGTCGAGCCTGGCGAGTGGGAAGTCGGACGGGGTGCGGCCGCCGGATCGGGTGCAGTGCTCGATGATCTCGCGCAGGGCGGTGAGCAGGTCCTCGGCCAGGCGGCGGACGGTGGCCTCGGTGTGCCGGTCGGTGGTGTAGAACCAGCTGAATTCCAGGGACTTCCGGTCCACCCGGCCGACCACGTCCAGCAGGTGCGGGCGGGTGGCGGCCGGGTCGGCGGCCAGCGCCAGTTCTTCGTGCAGCCCGTCGTACAGGGCGGTGGCCGGGGCCTCGAAGGTGCCGAGGTAGTTGAAGCTGATCTGCGGGACCGGCTTGTCCGGCAGGCGGTCGGTGAGGCGGTGCAGGGCACCGTAGGACAGGCCGCGGTGCGGCAGGGCGCGCAGCTGTTCCTTGACCGCCTTGAGCGTGCGACCCCAGTCAGTGTCCGGTGTGGACAGTGCGACCGGGAACATAGTGGTGAACCAGCCGAGGGTGCGGGAGAGATCCAGGTCGGCGAAGAGTTCCTCGCGGCCGTGGCCCTCCAGGTCGACCAGCACCCGGTCCTGGCCGGTCCATCGGGTCAGCACCCGGCTGAGTGCGCTGAGCAGCACGTCGTTGACCTGGGTGCGGTAGGCCGCCGGCACGTCCTGGAGCAGGGCGCGGGTCTGCTGCTCATCCAGGCGGACGGTGACCACTTCGGTGCTGGCCACCGTGTTCGGGCCGGTGCGTTCGACCGGGAGCGGGGTCTGCTCGCCGACGGCGGTCCAGTGATCCAAGTCGGCGTCGAAGCCGCCGGACGCGGTGTGTTCGGCGAGGCGGGTGGCCCAGTCGCGGAAGGAGGTGGTCTTCGCGCCGAGCCGGATCGGCTCCCCGCGCACGGCCTGCTCGTAGCCGCTGGCCAGGTCTTCCAGGAGGATGCGCCAGGACACGCCGTCGACGACGAGGTGGTGCACGGCCAGGTACAGCGCGCGCCGTCCGCCGGGCAGATCGCGGATCTCCGCGCGCAGCAGGGATTCCCCGGCCAGGGTCAGCGGCGCGTTGGCGACCTCGGTGTCGCCGATGGGCGCGTTGTGCTGCTGCCAGCCGGATTCGTTGTGCACGAACCGCATGCGCAGCGCGTCGTGGTGTTCGACGAGTGCGGACAGCGCGGTGTGTAAAGCACGTTCGTCGGCGCCCTCGGCGAGGGTGACGGTGAGGTGCTGGGCGAAGAGTTCGGGGTGCTCGGGCTGGATCTCGAACAGCCAGTGCTGGATCGGGGTGAGCGGGGCCGCGCCGGTGACCGGGCCCTGCGCGATCCGGCGGGTGGCCACCGCGGTGACCTGCGGCGCCAGTGCGGTGATGGTCTGGTGCAGGAACAGATCCCGCGAGGTGAGTTGCAGGCCGGCGGCGCGGGCCTTGGCCACCACCTGGATGCTCAGGATGGAGTCGCCGCCGTGGGAGAAGAAGTTGTCGGTGACGCCGATCCGGTCCAGGCCGAGCACCTCGGCCCAGATGTCGGCCAGCACCCGCTCGGTGGCGTTGCCGGGGGCCACGTACTCGCCACCGGCCACCGCCGCCCAGTCCGGTGCGGGCAGCGCGCGGCGGTCGAGCTTTCCGTTGGGGTTCAACGGAAGCCGGTCGAGTCGCAGGACCGCGGCCGGGACCATGTACTCGGGCAGCCGCCCGCCGGTGTGCGCGCGCAGCTCGGCGGAGTCGACCGGGGTGTCGGCGACCACGTAGGCGACCAGGCGCTGGTGGCCGCCGTCGGTGCGGGCCACCGCGACCGCGTCGGTGACCGCGGGGTGGCTCAGCAGCGCGGCCTCGACCTCGCCGAGTTCGATCCGGAAACCGCGGATCTTGACCTGGTCGTCGGCCCGGCCCAGGTACTCGATATCGCCGTCGGCGTTCCAGCGCACCACATCGCCGGTGCGGTACATGCGTTCGCCGGGCCCGCCATAGGGATTGGCGATGAAGCGGTCCGCGCTCAGGCCGGGCCGGTTGAGGTAGCCGCGGGCCAGGCCGCGCCCGGCCAGGTACAGCTCACCGGGCACACCGATCGGGGCCGGGCGCAGGTTCGGGTCGAGCACGTAGGTCTGGATGTTGCTGACCGGCTTGCCGATCGGCGGCGCGGTGTCCCGCTCGATCCCGTCGGAGTACCAGGCCGTGGCGTACACGGTGGCCTCGGTCGGGCCGTAGATGTTGGCGATCCGCCCGCCGGGCAGCGCGGCCTGGATCTCCCTGGTGGCGTGCGCGGACAGGCCCTCGCCAGCCAGCACCACGTGATCGGCGGACACGGTGACCGCGCCCTGGGAGAGCACCTGGGCCAGGGCCGAGGGGACCGCGCTGACCAGGCTGGCCCGCCACGGTTCAGCCCGCGCCTCCCCCAGTGCCAGCACGTTGTCGACCACCTCGATGGCCCCGCCCAGCACCAGCGGGCAGAAGATCTCGAACACCGAGACGTCGAAGTTGAGCGAGGTGGAGGCGACCACAGTGGACAGTCCGGTCAACCCGAAGTCGCGGGCGGCCCAGGCGGTCAGGTCGGCCAGGCTCTCGTGCGCGATGACCACGCCCTTGGGGCGGCCGGTGGAGCCGGAGGTGTAGATGGTGTAGGCGGCGTGCGCCGGATCGAGGGGGCGCAGCCGGTCCGCATCGGTGATGTCCACATCGGACAGTGCGGCCAGCTCGGGCCGGATCCGCTCGATCTCCTCGGCGGTGAGCACCAGCGCGGGAGCGGCGTCGGCGAGCATGAACTCGATCCGGTCCGCCGGGTAGGCCGGGTCGATCGGCAGGTAGGCGGCCCCGGACTTGAGGATGGCCAGCAGCGCGACGATGGTGTGCTCGGTGCGCGGCATCGCGATGCCCACGAACCGTTCCGGTCCGGCGCCGCGGCTGATCAGCAGGCGGGCCAACCGGTTCGCGCGCCGGTTCAGCTCGGCGTAGGTCAGGCTCCGGCCCGCGTGAGTGACCGCGATCGCGTCGGGAGTGCGGGCGGCCTGCTGGGCGAACAGCTCCGGGTACAGGGTGGGGGCGACGTCCAGTGCGGTGTCGTTCCAGCCGCGCAGCACCTGCTGCCGCTCCGGCCCGGTGAGCAGCGGCAGGTCGCCGAGCTGCGCGTCCGGGGTGGCGAGCACACCGTTGAGCAGGACTTCCAGGTGTTCGGTCAGGCGGGCGATGGTGGCCTGGTCGAACAGGTCGGTGTTGTACTCCACCGCGACGGTCAGGCCCTCGGCCCGCGGCCAGAACTCGCACACCAGGTCGAACCGGGCCCGCGGGCGGGGCAGGTCCTGTTCGCTGATCCGCAGTTCGCCGATCTCCCGCGACCGCACGACCGCGTTCTGCAGCACCACCAGGGCCTGGATCAGCGGGGTGCGGCTGGCGTCCCGGTCCAGGCGCAGCTCCTCGACCAGCCGGTCGAACGGCGCGTCCTCGTGCGCGAAGCCGGACAGCACGGTTTCCCTGACCTGGCCGAGGAACTCGGTGAACGGCAGCTTCGGGTCCACAGTGGACCGGAGCACCACGGTGTTGACCAGGAACCCGGCCAGGCGTTCCAGTTCGGCCCGGTTGCGGCCGGAGGTGGCGGTGCCGACGGTGATGTCCTGCCGGTTGCTGTAACGGGCGAAGAGCACCTGGACCGCTGCGGTGAGCAGCATGAACAGGGTCGCGCCACGATCCCGGCCCGCGGTGGTGAGCTTGTCGACCAGGGTGGCGGGCAGCAGATGCCGGTGCACCGCGCCGGGGTTGGTGCGCACCGGCGGGCGCGGGCGGTCGGTGGGCAGTTGCAGGGCCTCGGCCCCGGCCAGGCGTTCCCGCCAGTAGGCGAGCTGTCCGGCCAGTTCCGGGCTGCTGAGCCGATCCTGCTGCCAGGCCGCGTAATCGGCGTAACGCAGCACCGGCTCGGGCAGGTCGGCGGCGCGGTTGTCGCCGGCCGCCGCGTACAGCTCGGCGAGTTCCTCCACCAGCAGCGCGACCGAGGCGCCGTCGGTGACGATGTGGTGCTGGCACAGCAACAACACCTGGTCATCAGCCGCGAGCCGGACCAGCAGGGCCCGGGTGAGCGGGCCGCGGCGCAGGTCGAACGGGCGGTCCAGTTCGGCCGCCAGCACATCGTCCAGGGTGCCCGGACCGGCCTCGGTGGTACGCAGTGGAATGCCGCCGGTGGCGGCGATGATCTGCTCGGGCAGTCCGCCGGACTCGGTGAAGGTGGTGCGCAGCGAGTCGTGCCGGGCGGCCAGTGCGTCCAGCGCGCGGCGCAGCGCGTCGGCGTCCAGGGGCCCGGTCAGGCGCAGGCCGACCCCGGTGTTGTACTCGGTGCCGCCGGTCAGGTTGTCCAGCACCCACATCCGGTGCTGGGCCGAGGACAGCGGCACCCGGCCGACCGGCGCGGCCGGAATCGCGTTGTCCACAGTGGACGGTTCGGGCAACTGGGCGGCCAGGGCGCGGATGGTGCTGGTCTCGAACAGCAGCCGAGGGGACAGCTCCACGTCGAAGGCGGCCCGGATGCGGGCCAGGGCGCGGAAGGCCAGCACCGAATCGCCGCCCAGGGCGAAGAAGTCGTCGGTGACGCCGATCTCGGGCAGGCCGAGCACCTCGGCCCAGATCCGGGCCAGCACCCGTTCGGCCGCGGTGCGCGGCGGCACCGCGGACTCACCGCCGGGCAGCGGTCCGGTGGGCGCGGGCAGCGCGTTGCGGTCGAGCTTCCCGTTGGGGCTCAACGGGAGGGTGGCCAGCACCACGAGCACGGCAGGCACCATGTGGCCGGGCAGGGTTTCGGCGAGCACGGTGCGCAGGTGCGCGGGGTCGGGTTCCTGGCCCTTGGCCGGGACGATGTAGCCGATCAGCCGCTTGAGGCCCTGGTCCTGCCGGGCCACCACCACGGCCTCGGCCACGGTGGGCTGCTGCCGGAGCAGGGTCTCGATCTCGCCGGGCTCGATCCGGAAGCCGCGGATCTTGACCTGGTCGTCGGCCCGGCCGCGGAACTCCAGGACACCCTCGACGGTCCAGCGGACCAGGTCGCCGGTGCGGTACATGCGGGTGCCGGGCGCGCCGAAGGGGTTGGGCGGGAAGCGATCCGCGGTCAGCCCCGGCTGGTTCAGGTAGCCGCGGGCCAGTCCGGCGCCCGCGATGTACAGCTCCCCGTCCACCCCGCCGGGCACCGGGTTGAGCTGCTCGTCGAGCACGTACACCCGGGTGTTCCAGATGGGTCGGCCGATCGAGGGCACGCCGCCGGGCACCAGGGGTTCGCTCCAGGTGGCGACCACGGTGGACTCGGTCGGACCATAGGAGTTGATCATCCGGCGGCCCGGGGCCCAGCGGTCGACCAGCTCGGCGGAACAGGCGTCGCCGCCCACGATCACCGTGCGGAAGTCCGGCAGCTCAACGCCTTCCGGCACGGTGGCCAGGGCCACCGGCGGGATCAGCGCGTGCGTGATCCGGCGTTCGGCCAGCACCTTGGCGAGGTGGTCGCCGAGCAGCGGGCCGGGTGGCGGCACCACCAGGGTCGCCCCGGCGGGCAGCGACATACAGAGTTCGAGCACCGAGGCGTCGAAGCTGGGCGAGGAGAACTGGAGCACCCGGTCGCCCGGTTTCACCTGGTACTGCTCGATCTCCGCGGCGGAGAAGCTCGCCAGTCCGGCATGGGTGACCACCACGCCCTTGGGGCGGCCGGTGGAGCCGGAGGTGTAGATGACGTAGGCCGGGTGATCGAAGTCCAAGGGGCGCAGGCGGTCCGCGTCGGTCGGCGCGGTGTCCGGCAGGCCGTCCGGGGTCCCGGCCAGGAAGTCCTCGTCGATCACCAGCGCGGGTGCGGCGTCGGCCAGCATCAGCCGGATCCGCTCGCCAGGGTAGGCCGGATCCACCGGCAGGTAGGCGGCACCTGCCTTGAGCACCGCGAGCTGCGCCACCACGATGTCCACCGAGCGGGGCAGCAGCAGCGCCACGATCCGCTCCGGCCCCGCCCCGAGTCCGATCAACCGATGAGCCAACCGGTTTGCCCGGCGCTCCAGTTCGGCGAAGGTGACCGAACCTTCCTCGTCCAGCAGCGCGGGCGCCTGCGGGGTGCGCGCAGCCTGGGCCTCGACCAGCTGCGACAGGGTCGCCTGCCTGATGGCGCGGTCAGTCCTGTTGTGCGCCACCAGCAGGTCCGCCGCGCTCACGATGCCGGTCGACTCCGTTGCGGTGAGTGACGACGGCAGGGCGTGGGCGGGCACGGACACCTCGCGTGCGGACATGAACTCAAAACCTTTCAGGCGTGGCAAGACCACGCCAGCAGACGGGGTATGCAGGAGCTAGCCGGAAGTGCGCTGAAGCGGGACTGTTCCCGCTGCTAACAGCGGCCGCTGCCGACCGCGCGGCGGGCCAGTCGGCCGGAAACCTGAATTCGGTCCAGCACACCGGTTACCGGGTCCCGAAGAAAGCGGCCGGGGTGCACGAGTTGTCCCGATTCCCAGTCCTGCTGGGCGAACATGAGTCCTTCGTGCGGGGTGAGCCGGGCGACGATCTCGCCGTCGATGGCCAGGCGCAGCGTGGCGTCCTCGGCCGGGCTGACCGTGTACTCGGTGTCGCCGTTGAGGTAGCTGCCGAAGATCTCGGGCGGCACCGTGGTGCGTCGGCCCGGCACGTCCAGCCGGTAACTGCCGACCTCGATGCCGACCTCGGCCAGCTCGTCGACGAGTTCCGCCCACAGGCCGATGCCGGTGTTGCCGTTGCTGGTGAAGGCGATGGCCTGGCTGCTGTCGGCGTTGACCCGCAGATGCGCGTCGGTGCCGTCGGCGTTGCCGTCGTGGCCGATCCAGTGCTGGACCCCAGTACGGAATACCCCGAAGCCGAGTCCCCAACCATCGGCAAGGCCGATCGGGTCGGCGCCCGGCTGGATGCGGCGCATCTCCGCGGCCAGCTCGGCCGGCAGCAGGTCGGGCAGTCCGGTCTCCGCCGGATCCATGTGCAGCAGGCCGAAGCGCAGCAGATCCGCGGCGCTGAGCGCGAGCGCTCCGGCCGGGGCCTCACCCATGGCGAGGGACTGCACGACCGGCCGGGTGCGTCCGTGCGAGGTGTTGACCGCATGCCCGCTGGCGACGTTCACCGAGGTCAGCGGGTTGGGCGCGACCACGAAGGCGGGCCGGATCCCCAGTGGGCGCAGCAGGATCGACTCGATCGCCTCCCACCAGGTCATGCCGGTGACCTCCTCGATCAGCCGCCCGACGACGGCGTAACCGAGGTTGGAGTAGGAGAAGCCCGCGCCGGCCGGCAGCACCAGTTCGGGGGTGCGGCAGTGCTCGGCGACGAAGCGGCGCAGGGACATCGTGGCGGCCACGGCCGAGTCCGGCCCGGAGGCCAGCCCGCTGGTGTGGCTGAGCAACTGGCGCAGCGTCAGTGGCGCGCCGAGTTCAGGGAGGTGCTCGGTGACGTCCGAGTCCAGCTCAAGATCGTCGTCGGCGACCAGCAGTATCGCCAGTGCGGCGGTGGCGGCCTTGGTGACCGAGCCAATAGGGAAGGCGGTGTCCCGGGTTACCGGTGTGCCGCCGCCGTAGCGCAGCTCGCCGGCCTCGGCGGTGATGGTCTCGCCGTTGACGTGCACGGCGAGCTGGGCGCCAGGAACCTGGTGCTTGCGGACCAGGGTGGACAGGGTGCGGGACAGCCACTCGGCCTCGACAGTGACTTGTGCCACGCAGGCGTCGCGGTATGACGACATGGAACGACAGACCCCTCATCGGTGACATGACTCATCCGGGCCGCGACTCCCGAAGGCAGATCAAACGCAGAACAGCGGTAACAATGCAACACGACCCCCCTGCGTCAATACCGCCAGACGGACTAGCGGTTGCCCGAGAGCAAGAGACGCCGAACACGTAGGCCAACTATCAGTAAATAAATTGGACCGATAAGCACAATTGCGCGAAACAAGATTGAGCCAAGCGGGTGCGTTTAGGTCCCTAATTCGGGGACAAGATTGCAACCCTGCGTAACCATAACCACCCAGAGTGACGGTCGTCTCCCCTGATCTTGTTCCTCTCCAGACAACGCTGGGTGACTGTGACGCTTGCAGCACGTTTGGGTGTTAACGCAGCGATTTCACTCGACACTGAAGTGGTCATGGACATCTAGAGAAGCGGAGCGGTATGGGGCTGTGACTGGGTAGACACGGAGCGTGCGGGATCATTCGAGGATGGGTTCGGACACGCACAACTCGGCCGAGCGGCTGGAGGGCGTGCAGGCGGGGGCCATCTATGGCGGCGTGCACTTCAACCAGGTTCCGCAACAGGCGGGTGGGCCGCGGCGGTATGGGGTGGTGCCTTCGCGGGTGGACTGCTTCCAGGAGCGGGAGGTCGCGGGGGAACTGGCGGCGGCGGTGGCTGCCGGGGCGGCGGCGGTGCTGACCGGGTCGTCCGGTGGGACGAGTGTGTTGGCCGGGCTGGGTGGGGTTGGGAAGACTCAGCTGGCGGCGAACTATGCGGAGTCGGTGGCTGCGGATGTGGATCTGCTGGTGTGGATCACGGCGACCTCGCGGCAGGCGATTCTGACTGAGTACGCGACGATCATCGCTGACTTGACGGGGTACCAGTCGCCGGATCCGGAGGCGCCGGCGAAGCGGTTCCTGGCTTACCTGGCGACGTTCGCGGGGCGTTGGCTGGTCGTGCTGGATGACGTGCAGTCTCCGGCGGATCTCCGGGATCTTTGGCCGCCAACGACTTCGGTCGGGCAGGTGGTGGTGACGACCCGGCGGCGGGACTCGGCGATGCGCGGGAAGAACCGGCGAGTTGTCGATGTGGACACGTTCAGCCCGGCGGAATCGTTGGCATTCCTGGAACACAAGCTCGCCGATCATCCGCATCTGTTGACAGAGGCCGAGAATCTGGCTGACGACCTGGGGCACTTGCCACTGGCGTTGACTCAGGCGGCGGCCTATGTGCTGGATCGGGACATCAGTTGTGCAGAGTATCGGGAACGCTTGGCGGATCAGGGAAACTCGCTGGAGTCACTGGCTCCGGAGCAGGACAGCTTGCCAGAGGATCATCGTCAGCCGGTGGCACGAACCTGGTCGCTATCGGTGCAGCTTGCGAACGATCTCAACCCAGCTGGACTCGCGAAACCCTTGCTGGAGTTAGCAAGTGTGTTGGATCCCAATGGGATTCCCGGCGATGTCTTTGTAAGCGAGGCGGTTCGGGAGTATCTGGGGAAGGTTGTGGAACACCCAGTGACCACGGCCGGGGCGCGAGATGCTCTGCGCTGTCTGCATCGGCTGAGCCTGATCAACCACGATGCCCGGAAGCCACATCGCGCGGTCCGGGTGCATGCGTTGGTACAGCGGACTACCCGGGACGGCCTGTTCGAGGCTCAACTAAAGTCACTTGCCCAGTGCGCGGCGGGAGCCCTGGTCGAGGTGTGGCCGGAGATTGAGAAAGACACAACGCTGGCCCAGGTGCTTCGTGCGAACACCATGACACTGCACGCCATCGCCGAGCCACACCTCTGGGGACCGAACGGCCATGACGTGCTGTTCCTAGCGGGTAACAGCCTCGGCGGCTGTGGACGAGCGTCCGAGGCCAGTGGCTACTTCGAGCAGTTGCGGACTATCGCCGAAAGACACCTCGGAGCAGACCACCCCGACACCCTGACCACCCGCCACAGCCTCGCCTACTGGCGCAGCGAAGCAGGCGATCTGACCACCGCCATCACCGAACACCAAGCAGTACTCGCCGACCACAACCGCATCCTCGGACCAGACCACCCCGACACCCTCGCCGTCCGCCACAGCCTCGCCCACTGGCGCGGCGCAACAGGCGACCCCACCACCGCCATCACCGAATACCAAGCGATACTCGCCGACCGCACCCGCATCCTCGGACCAGAAGACTCCGACACCCTGACCACCCGCCACAGCCTCGCCCACTGGCGCAGCGAAGCAGGCGACCCCACCACCGCCATCACCGAATACCAAGCGATACTCGCCGACCGCACCCGCATCCTCGGACCAGACCACCCCAAGACACTCTCCACGCGCCACAACCTCGCCAGCTTGCACAGAGCAACAGGCGATCTGACCACCGCCATCACCGAACACCAAGCAGTACTCGCCGACCACAACCGCATCCTCGGACCAGACCACCCCGACACCCTGACCACCCGCCAAAACCTCGCCCACCTGCGCGGCGAAGCAGGCGACCTGACCACCGCCATCACCGGACTCCAAGCGGTACTCGCCGACCGCACCCGCATCCTCGGACCAGACCACCCCGACACCCTCATGAGCCATGACACCCTCGCCTACTGGCAGGAGCAGACGGAGGGTCGGTAGACATCGCTTGAGCGGGCGTCCATATTACGCGGAATCAAAAGTTTGAAGCATCTACTAAGTAATTCAACAATCGTGATATACTCAGGAAAATCTGCACGAGGCAGCACAATCTACCCAGGAAAAGCGAAAATAAAATAGCACGCGTGATCGGAACACAAAGAAATGTCCGCCGCCAAGACGACAGCCCTTGTAGTCCGCACCGGATGACAGCAGTTGTCATTCGTCCCATTCGACCCTCGGGAACGCGATGAACAGCACATTAGCGGTCAGCCAAGCGCCTGATACCCATTCTCCGGAGTTCCGGGTCTTCCTCGTGGATCCGCAGCCGATCGTGGCCGAGGGATTGCGCGCGGTGTTCCGGAATCAGGCGGACATCGACCTCGTCGGCTGGGCCGATGGCTGGGAGCAGGCCCTGCACGGGCTGACCGCCGAGGCGCCGGATGTGTTGCTGGTCGAGGTGGCGGCCGAGGGGCCTGGTGGGGATGGGGTCGAGGTCATCCGGCGGGCGTCGCGGACGTTGCCGGACGTGCCGCTGCTGGTGTTCTCCAATGCGCGTAACCAGGTGGTCAGGGCGCTGGAGGCGGGGGCGCGGGGGTTCATTCTGAAGTCCTCCAGCAGTGAGTACCTGGTCAGCGCCGTGCGCGGGGCGTGCACGGGTGGCACGCCGATCTCCGCTGATCTGCTGCCCCAGTTGGTGGCGCGGGTCCAGGACGGCGGGGGCACGCCGCGGCTGTCCGCGCGGGAGCTGCAGGTGCTGCGGCTGGTCGCCACCGGGAATCGGACTCCGGAGATCGCGCAGCGGCTTTCGGTGACCGAACCGACGGTGAAGACCTATTTGCAGCGATTGTTCGGCAAGCTCAAGGTGAGCGATCGGGCCGAGGCCGTGCTCGCGGCCCGCGCGGCGGGTTTGCTGCCTTAGCGGGTTTGCTGCCATAGGCAGGGGATCGCGGGACTGGCGACTCCGGGTTTGCTTGGCAATGCATGTGGATTCCGGGTGAGTCCACCGGCTGGCCAGTCCCGATCGAGGTCATCGATTGCGCGTCTCCACTCAGGAGAAAGAAATTCGGGGCTGCCGGCTAACTGCGGGCACGCTGCTTCTCGGCGGACTTCATTGAAAAACTGATAGCCAGCAGGGCCACGCCCGCGATCGCGCAGACCACCGCGGCACCGGGCTGGTACTCGGCCAGCGGGCGCATCAGGAAGCCCCAGTCCTGGCCGTTCATCATCCGGTTCAGCAGCGAACCCACCCCGTTGACCAGGGCGATCCACCCGAAGACCTCTAGCGTGATGCGCATGTGCACTCCCTAGCCGTTCCGCTTGTTGTCGCGGCCAACGCTAGGCAGCGCGGGGGTACGCCCGAGTCCACAGCGAGGTGGATTCGGGCGTCATCTGCCAGGCGTACGCCGGGCAGCCCCCGGTACGACTACGCGTCCTGCTTGCGCAGCACCTCGAAGGTGCTGGCGAACCCCACCTTGCCGTGGCCCGCCTCGACCGTGCGGCGGAAGACATCCGCCACCGCGGCCGGCAGCGTGGTGTCCACCCCGGACTCGGCCGCGGTGTGCAGCACGTGGTCGGTGCTGGCCGAGTTCATCAGCATGTTGGCCAGCTCGCCCGGATACGTGCTGGTGTCGACCTCCACGGCGGTCTCCGGCATGAACATGGTCGCGATCGCGACGGACCGCTGCGCGTAGGGCAGGAACTCCGCCGCGCTGATGCCGTTGGCCTCGGCCATGGCCAGGGCCTGGAGGTAGGCGAGGTTGTTCGTCCAGAAGATGGTCATGCCGAGCTGGTAGTACAGCGCGGCCAGGCCCTGGTCCTCGCCCCGGTGGTCAGCACTGGTGATGACCTCCAGGGTTTCCCGGTGCTGCTCGAAGACCGCGAGCGGGCCGCTGTAATAGGTGCCGGACTCCGGGGAGCCGATCATGGTGGGCGGGACCTGCACACCGCCGCTGAGGTAGTCCGCGCCGTGGCCGATGGCCCACTCGGCCGCCGCACGCGAGCGCGACGGGGTGTCCGAGCTGAGGTTGACCAGGGTGCGGCCGGGCAGCGCGCCCACCGCGGGCTCCAGGATCTTGTACATGATCTCGACGTCGGTGAGGCTGAGGATGATCGGCCCGCCGGCGCCCAGTGCCTCGGCCACCGTCTCCGCGCGGTGCGCGCCCTTGGCGACCAGCGCGTCCGCCTTGCTCGTGGTGCGGTTCCAGACGGTCACCTGGTAGCCGCGGTCCAGGTAGGTCGCTGCCATGGCCTGCCCCATCGGCCCGAGTCCGATGATCGTCACTGCCTTCCGCACAGGTGTACCCTCTCTAAAACGAACGTTCTACTTAGTGACCTGAACGTAGCACAGACTAGAACGAACGCTCTACTTAGTAAGCTGGGCTGGTGACAGAGGCACTGGGCACCAGGGACCGGATCGTGCACACCACGTCCAAGCTCATGCAGCGGCAGGGCTACGAGGCCACCGGCATCAAGCAGATCGCCAGGGAGGCCAGTGCGACGCTGGGCTCGGTGTACCACTTCTTCCCCGGCGGGAAGCAGGAGCTGGCGGTGGCCGCGATCCGGCACGCGGACGCGGAGTTCGCCGAGATGCTGACCGCGATCCTGGCCAAGCACCCGGATCCTGGCGAGGCGGTCTACCAGGCCGCCGCCGAGACCGGCGTCTACCTGCGGGAGACCGACTGGGCCGAGGGCTGCCCGGTCACCGCGACCGCGCTGGAGACCGCGGGGCGGGTGCCGGAGATCCAGCGGGCCTGCGTGGAGACCTTCGCCAATTGGGAACGGATTATTTTCGAGAAGTTGAACTCGTGCGGGTTCGCCGAGGAGCTGGCCCGCGAGCTGGCTGGCACGGTGCTCAGCTCGTTGAGCGGGGCCGAGGTGTCAGCGCAGGTGAACCGGGATGTGCAGCCACTGGAGACCGCCGGTCGACACATGCAGCGGCTGATCAACTCCTACCGCTGAGGGCGGCTCAGGCGTCGGCGAAGTTGGCCAGGCTGTGCACGGCTTCCCACAGCCAGCGGGCGTGGTCGTAGCGCGGGCGCAGGTCGGCGGGTGGTTCCGGCAGTTCGTCGTGCAGCAGGACCTCGGGCACCCAGGTCACCGCGTAGGCCACCCGCAGGTTGAACAGCACGGCGTTCCAGTGCCGCAACGTCTCCGGGTTGTCGTGCAGCACGATCGGCGAACCGTCGGTGGGCAGCACCCGCACCGCGTGGTCCACGCCCTCGCGCAGCCAGGCCAGGAAGTCGGGCTCCCACAGCAGTCTGGCTTCCTCGGGCAGGTCCTCCTCCAGGTTCATCCGGAGCAGGAACTCCAGCGCGGGCTCACCGCTGGGACCGGCGGGCAGCGGCAGGCCGAGTTCGGTGCCGAGCGGGTAGTCGGTGGTGTACTGGGCGGTCCGCCAGTCGATCAGGGCGGCGAACTCGGTCAGCCGCTGGCGTAGCCATTCAACCTGGTCAGCCCCACAGTATCCGATGATCGTGCCGTCGACCCGGTCCCAGAAGATCACCACAAGTCCCTCGTTCGCGCGGGTCCCCACCCCAGACTCATTCATACACCTGGCCGCCGTTCGTCGGTTCCGCGGCCACTGTGTGCATCGCCACCATGACGGTATGAAGTGGCATCTGCCCAGTTCGGCACTTGTGGTGGCGGCAGTTCTGGCCTCGCTGCTGACAGTTCCGGCATCCGCGCAACCGGTTGCCGAGGAGTGGCGCGGTCCGTTGAGCACCCGCGGGCGGTACGTCGTGGACGCCGATGGAAACCGGTTTCGGCTGCGTGCCGGGAACTGGCACGGCGCGAGCGGGACCTGGAACGGCAGCGGGGACATCAACGATCCGGCCACGCACCACGCCGGGGAGATGAGTTCGGGCATCCCGCTCGGGCTGGACCGGGCACCGCTGGCCGAGCTGATCGGCAGCTTCCAGGCGTTGGGGCTCAACAGCATCCGGCTGCCCTTCGCCAACCAGATGATCCGGGAGAGCGCGCCGGTGCCCGATCGGGCGGTGGCGGCCAACCCCGAGTTGCGGGGGAAGACCCCGTTGCAGGTCTATGACGCAGTGGTGACCGCGCTGACCTCGGCGAAGTTCGCCGTGTTCCTCAACAATCACACCACGACCTCCCGCTGGTGCTGTGCCGTGGACGGCAACGAGCGCTGGAACACCGCGCAAACGGCTCAGCAGTGGGAGGAGGACTGGCTGTTCATGGCACGCCGCTACCGGTCCAACCCCAGGGTGGTCGGCGCGGACCTCTACAACGAGGTGCGGCGCAACGTCTTCGACGATCCGAACTGGGGACTGGGCGACCCGCGCGACTGGCACGCCGCGGCGCAGCGGGCCGGGGACCGGATCCTCAGCGAGGCCAACCCGGATCTGCTGATCGTGATCGAGGGCATCAACTGGTACGGCATCCCGGTCAACGGCTTCCCGCACGGGCGGCCGACCCTGGAACCCATGCGGCTGCTGTCCAACACCCTGGTCCGGTCCGGGAAGTTGGTGTACGCGGCGCACTTCTACGGCTACACCGGGCCGAATCACAGTGGTGCCACCGGGATCGGCGAGACCAGCGACCCGCGCTACCAGGACCTGAGCCGGGCCGAACTCACCGAGGTGCTGCGGCGGCAGGCCTTCTTCGTCACCGAGCAGGGCCAGCACTTCACCGCGCCGGTGTGGATCAGCGAGTTCGGCGTGGGCGGGCGGGAGGAGAACGGGGCCAAACCGCGGGCCTGGTTCGAGAACTTCGTGGACGAGATGATCAAGGCGGACGCGGATTTCGCCTACTGGCCGCTGGTCGGCTGGCACGAGAACCGGCGCGGCAACGGCTGGGCGCTGGCGCACTGGGACGCCGCCGGGCGGCGGATGTTCCTCGACGACGGCGACGACTGGCGGGCGCCCGCGTGGCGGCGGCTGATCGCGGCAGCCGGCAAGACCGGGCCGGTTCCCGTTGCGCCGCAATGGCGACAGCTGGCCATCGACCACGGCGACCTGGTGCAGTCGGCCCGGATGCGCGGGCTGCCGGACTGGGATCCGGGCGCGCGCAAGGCGGTGTGCCCGGACGGGCAGCGGCTGATCGGGCTGAGCCACACCGGCAACCGCGGCCTGTGCACCGACACCGGCGGCGTCCTGCCCACGCCGGGCACGCACCAGGTGGTCACCGACGAGCGGTTCGTGACCGCGGACTGGGCGAGCGGGTACACCAAGTTCCAGTGCCCGCCGCAGCAGCTCGCGATCGGCTACAGCGTGCGTGGCGCGGCGGTCTCCGCACTGCTGTGCGCGCCTGCCGGACGCGGTCTGGGCGGGTCGGACCGGACGGTCTGGTTCGACCGGGGCGACAACCGGGCCAGTACGGGCGGCGGCGAGTTCGCGCACGGGCGGCACAAGGGGCAGTGCGCGGACGGCGAGCACCTGGCCGGGGTGGCCTGGACCGGTCGGGTCGGCTCGGCACGCACCCCGGACGCCCTGCTCTGCCGGGTTTTCGTACAGCCGGGCTGACAGCCGCCGACACACTTGACGTGGCTCTGACGTACCGAATATTCGATGCCGACTTAGCGTGGGATTCACGTCACGGGCTTAGGGTCGAACCTGGCAGAAACTGCCTGTTATGGTGAATTTCGGTCGTGGGCGGAGTGGCGCAGCTCTCGTCCCGCGTACCGGCTGAGTAGCCCGTCACCCAAACGGGCTATCACTGGGGACTGGGGATGGGGTGAATCCTGCATGGCTTTGGCCGAGCGGGACGGACAGCTTGACTTCCTGCGGCGATTACTGGCCGACGCCTCCGCGGCGTATGGCCGGGTGGCGATGGTCACCGGGCCCGTGGCCAGCGGAAAGACCGAGTTGCTGCACGTGTTCGGCGAGCACGCGCGCGGGGCGGGCGCCCGCGTGCTGACCGCCACCGGGACGCGTGCGGAGCGGAACATGCCACTGGGTGTGCTGCGCCAGTTGCTGCGGGGAGCGGCACTGGCGCCGGAGACCCTGGCCAGGGTGCTGGCCCTGCTCGATGAGGGCCAGGCCACCGCGACCCGCACCGAACCGGACAACGAGGTGACCGAGCGGGTCCAGGCGCGGATCGCGCACGACCTGGCCGACACCCTGCTGGCGCTGTCGGTGGAATCGGTGCTGGTGCTCACCGTCGACGATGTGGACCACGCGGACGTGGCCTCGGTGCGGGTGCTGGTGGACCTGGCCCGCAGGCTGCGCTCACACCGGGTGCTGGTGCTGTTCACCGAGCTGACCGGGGCGAGCCCGGCGCACCCGGCCTTCCGCACCGAACTGCTGCGGCAACCGCACTTCCGGCGGATCCGGCTGACCCCGCTGTCGGTGCGCGGGGTGGCCGAGATGCTGGCCCAGCAACTGGCCGACGGGGCGCACCTCGCCGCCGACTGCCACGAGCTGACCGGCGGGAACCCGTTGCTGGTGCGGGCCTTGGTGGAAGATCAGCATTCGGCGCACACCGCAGGCGGGCTGTCCGTCGGCGAGGCGTTCGGCCAGGCCGTGCTGGCCTGCCTGCACCGCAGCAACCCGCTGCTGCTGCGGGTGGCGCAGGGCATCGCGGTACTGGGCAGCACCGAGGCCGAACCGCTCAGCGGCCTGCTGGACCTGGCCCCCGAGGCGGTCACCCAGGGAGTGGACACGCTGGTCGAGGCCGGACTGGCCCGGCGCGGCGGATTCCGCCACCCGGCGGTGGGCGCCGCGGTGCTGGCCGACGTGTCCCCGGACACCAGGGCCGACCTGCACCTGCGCGCCGCCGAGCGGCTGCACCTGGAAGGCGCGCCGCCGGCCCCGATCGCCGAGCACCTGCTGGCCGCTGGCCGGATCGGCGGTCAGTGGGCGGTGCAGATGCTGTGGACCGCGGGCGAGCACGCGCTGACCGAGGACCGGGTCGAGTACGCGGTGGAATGCCTGGAACTGGCCCACCGCAGCAGCACCGACGACCAGACCAGGGCGACCATCCGGATGATGCTGGTCGGGCTGGCCCGGCGGGCCAACCCGGCGGTGGTGGCCCGGCACCTGGCCGAGCTGACCGAGGCGCTGCGCAAGGGCACGCTCAACACCAGGGACGCGCTGACCTCGGTGCGCTGCCTGCTGCTGCACGGCCGCAACACCGAGGCCGCCGAGGCGATGATCCAGCTCAGCGAGACCGTCGGGCAGACCGACAAGCAGACCGCGCTGGAGCTGGCGATCACCCGCGAGTGGATGTTCAGCATGCACCCGCCGCTGCTGTCCCAGCTGCCCGCGGCCGAGCTGGCCCCGGAATCCGGCGCGGTGCGCGATCCGCGGCTGCAGACCGGGCTGGCGCTGCGCAAGGTGATCGCGGTCGGTCCCGAGGAGACCGCGATCATGGACGCCGAGCAGGTGCTGCAGGGCTCCCGGCTGTCCGAGAAGACCTTCGACGCGCTGGTCTCCGCGCTGATGGTGCTCTACTTCGCCGACCGGCTGGACCGGGCACTGCCCTGGGCGGACGCGCTGCTGGCCGAGTCGGCCGAGCGCAACGCACCGGGCTGGCACGCCATGTTCGCCTCCGCACGGGCCGCGATGGCCCTGCGCCAGGGCGATCTGCCCGGCGCCGAAGCGCACGCCCGCGCCGCACTGCGGCACACCACCCCGCACACCTGGGGGGTCGCGGTAGGGGGTCCCCTGGGGTGCCTGATCGTGGCGCTGACCGAACTGGGCAAGCTGGCCGAGGCCGAGGAACTGCTCAACCTGCCCACCCCCGACGCCATGCTGGAATCGACCTTCGGGCTGCAGTACCTGTCCGCGCGCGGCCGGTGCCACCTGGCCGCGGACCGGTTGTACGCGGCGCTGGGCGACTTCCGGCTGTGCGGGGAACTGATGGCCGAATGGGGCATGGACCGGCCCTCGTTCGTGCCGTGGCGCAGTGACGCCGCCGAGGTGCTGATCCGGCTGGGCAAGCACCACGAGGCCAGGGCGCTGCTGGAAGAACAGCTCGCGATGGACTGCACCAACCGGCCGCGGATCCGCGGCGTCACGCTGCGCCTGCTGGCCGCGATCAGCGAACCGCACCGGCGACTGGCCCTGCTCACCGAGGCCGTCGAGCTGTCCAGGGCGGGCGGCGACCGGTTGCAGCTGGCCAGGGCACTGGGCGAGCTGAGCCAGGCCCAGGTCGAGGCGGACTCCACCCAGGCGCGGATGACCCTGCGCCGGGCCTGGCACCTGGCGCGGGAATGCCAGGCCGCGCCGCTGTGCGAGGAACTGGTGCCGGGTCAGGCCGGGGTCGAGGCCGAGGCCCCGCCCGCGCCGGTGGAGGTGGACGCGGACAAGGTGACCGCGCTCTCCGACGCCGAACAGCGGGTGGCCGCGCTGGCCGCGCAGGGGCACACCAACCGGCAGATCGCGAGCAAGCTGTGCATCACGATCAGCACGGTGGAGCAGCATCTGACCAGGGTGTACAAGAAGCTGAACGTGACCAGGCGGGCTGATCTGCCGTCGGGGCTGCACAGTCCGGACACGGCGGTAAGCGCGTAGGTCGTGTTCGGTGGGTATTGGTCGATGAGCGCCGGAGTCCAGATTGCTTCTGGTCGTGTCGCCGTGGTGGCCTCGTACCGCTGTTGTACGTGGCCGCCGCGGCGGCGCGGCCAGGGGCGATCTGGGCCCGGCGATCGCGACCAAGGTCCACCGAACACGACCTGACACGCCCCCAGGGGTGGGTGAATGGCGAATGGGTTCTTAGGGGCTCGTAGGGGTTAAAAGTAGGGGTGATCCCCGGCCTACGATTTTCCGGAACCAATTCGCCGTTCATTCGCCGTCGCATTGTGCGGCGAAGACCCTGGGGGTTTTTCATGCCCGCCTACCGAAATGATGAAGGCATTCTCGTCGGCAAGGTCGAGCCCTGCCGGATGGTCGACCTGCCCGAGCACAACGACCCGCGCGGCAACCTGTGCGTGGTGGAGGCGGGCAAGGAGATCAAGTTCGACATCAAGCGTGTGTACTACCTGTACGACCTGCCCGCGACCACGATCCGTGGCGCGCACGGGCACCGCAACCTGGAACAGCTGATCATCGCGGTGCACGGCAAGTTCGACATCACCGTCGACGACGGCCAGTACCGGGACCGTTTCCACCTGGACAATCCCAGTCGCGGTCTCTACGTCGGCCCGATGGTGTGGCGGAACCTGATTAACTTCTCCCCCGGCGCGGTCGGTCTGGTACTCGCCTCGACGCACTACGACGAGGCCGACTACTACCGCGAGTACGCCGACTTCCAGCGCGACGCCAGGAAACTCTGATGGCTGTTCCCTTTCTCGATCTGAAGGCGCCGCATGAGGAACTGCGCGCCGAACTGGATGCCGCCTACCGCCGGGTCGTGGACTCCGGCTGGTTCCTGCTCGGGCCCGAACTCGCCGCCTTCGAGGCCGAGTTCGCCGCCTACTGCGAGGCCGAGCACTGCGTGGCCGTCGGCAGTGGCTGCGACGCGCTGGAACTCATCCTGCGTGCCCTGGACATCGGTCCCGGCGACGAGGTCATCGTGCCCAGCGCCACCTTCATCGCCAGCTGGCTGGCGGTCTCGGCGGCCGGCGCCACGCCGGTGCCGGTGGAGCCGGACGAGGACACGCTGCTGATCGACCCCAAGCAGGTCGAGGCGGCCATCACCCCGCGTACCAAGGCGATCATGCCGGTGCACCTGTACGGGCAGCCGGCGGACCTGGACGCGCTGGAAGCGATCGCGGCCGAGCACGGGTTGCACGTGGTCGAGGACGCCGCCCAGGCGCACGGCGCGCGGTACAAGGGTCGCCGGGTCGGGGCGGGGTCCATCGCGGCCGCGTTCAGCTTCTACCCCGGCAAGAACCTGGGTGCGCTCGGTGACGGCGGGGCGGTGGTGACCTCCTCGGCGGAGCTGGCCGACAAGCTGCGGCTGCTGCGCAACTACGGCTCGCGGGTGAAGTACCAGCACGAGATCCAGGCGACCAACTCCCGCCTGGACGAGCTGCAGGCGGCGATGCTGCGGGTGAAGCTGCCCGCGCTGGACCGGTGGAACGACCGGCGCAAGGAGGTCGCCGACCGCTACCTGCGTGAGCTGGCCGATATCGAGGACCTGGTGCTGCCGGTGGTGCCGGTGTGGGCCGAGCCGGTGTGGCACCTGTTCGTGGTGCGCTGCGCTGAGCGGGACGCGGTGCAGGAACGCCTGGCGGGGCTGGGGATCGGCACGTTGATCCACTACCCGGTCGCGGTGCACCGCTCGCCCGCGTACGCCGACGGCTCCTGGGGGGAGCTGCCGGTGGCCGATCAGGTGGCCGAGCGGGTGCTGAGCCTGCCGATCGGGCCGCACATGTCCGAGGACGAGGTCACCGCGGTGATTTCCGGGGTGCGGGAGGCATTCGGCCGGTAGGGGATGTGGGGTGCGGGAGCCCGGGTGCGTGCTGGCACCCGGGCTTTGTGCTGTCCGAAAGTAGGGGGCCGCTTCAGCCCGGGTTGAAAGGGCTGCGATCGCCTGATGCGCCTGCCTACGATCCCGGCGATCTCCGCACCGTGCGGGGCCCAAGATCACTGGGGAGCCGATGAAGAAGCTCTTGTCCACCGCCACGGTGGCCGCCACGGTCCTGGCCGGGGTGCTCGTCGGAGCAGGCACGGCCAGTGCCGCGAACCCGACCAAGCGCTGCGAGCCGAGCGCGTCCCGGAGCTGCAGCCTGCCTTCGGGCTACTTCAAGGGCGGCACCATCTCCATCGACATCGACGCGATCCTGAAGCCGGGCGACCAGGAGACCTGGTTCACCTTCACCATCGGCAACTGCAAGGGCGGCGCCTACGCCAACGACCCGCCCCGGTCCTGGACCTGCGTGCTGCCAGCCAGCTACTACACGCTGACCGCCACGGCCAGCTTCGCCTCCCCCTACTGGGAACTCGGCCTGCGCTGGTAATCCCCCGGACATGCCAAGGAGCCCGGGTATTGCGCACCCGGGCTCCTTGACCAGCGAAATCCTTATGGCAGAACAACCACCGTCGTCTTCAGCGGCAGTTGCGCCGAGGACGGCCCGACCTGGATCGACCGGGTGCCACCCCCAGTGACCCACCGATCGGTCGTGGCGTTCCAGTACTTCAGCCGCTGCGCGTCCACCTTCACCGTCACCCGCTTGGTCTCACCGGGCAACAGCTCCACCTTGGTGTAGCCGGCCAGCGCCTTGTCCGCCTGCGCCGCGGTCACCAGCGGGCTGGCGCCCAGGTAGACCTGCGGCACCTCCTTGCCCTTGTGGATCCCGGTGTTGCGCAAGGAGAAGCTGACCTCGATGCCGTCCGCCACGGTCTTGGTGGCCAGGTCGGTGTAGGTGAAGCTGGTGTAGGACAGGCCGTGCCCGAACGGGAACAGCGGCTTGACCTTCTGCTTGTCGTACCAGCGGTAGCCGACCTGGATGCCCTCGGTGTACTTCTGCTCGTTGCCGATCCCGGGGTAGCGCTCCGGGTTGTTGGCGACGGGGTGGGTGTTCTCGTCCACCGGGAAGGTCTGGGTGAGCTTGCCGCTGGGGTTGGTGTCCCCGAACAGCAGGGCCGTGGTGGCCTCGGCGCCGGTCTGGCCCGGGTACCACATGTCCAGCACCGCGGCGGTCCGCTCCAGCCAGGGCATGGTGATCGAGGAGCCGGTGTTGAGCACGACCACCGTGTTGGAGTTGGCCTTGGCCACCTCGGTGATCAGCTTGTTCTGGCGGCCGGGCAGACCGAGGTTGGCCCGGTCGTAGCCCTCCATGCCGTCGTCGTAGGCGAAGACGACCGCGGTGCGGGCGGTCTTCGCGGCCTGGACCGCGGCGACGATGGCGGCCTCGGCTGCCTCCGGGGTGACCCAGGACAGCTTGGCCGACAAGGAAGATGCCACCGGTGCCGAGCCGGACATGGTGATCTTGTGCGTGCCCGCGGTCAGGTGCACCACGGCGCTGGTGATCTTGCCGTAGACCTCGCCCGCCTCGATCGGCGTCTGGTTGCCGATCTGCACGGTGGCGAAACCGCCGGTGGCCTCGATCGCGATCCGGTAGTCCCCAGTCACCGGAGCGGTCAGCGTGCCGTCGTAGAACTGGCCGGCGGTGCCCGGCTGGAGCAGGACGCCGGTCGGGAAGGCCGGGGTCAGCGTGCCTGCCGGGATGGGCGAGCCGACGAGTTCCTCACCCGCGGAGTAGGTGACCGTGGCACCGGCTCCGGCGCGGGCCTTGATGGTGTCCAGCGGCGCGTTGGCCTTGTCCGGCACCACGTGCGCGCTGCCCAGGCCGGTGACCTTGGGGTCCTTGGCGCGGGGGCCGATCACCGCGATGCTGGCGCCAGCGCCTGCCAGCAGCGGCAGGGCCTGGTTCTGGTTGCGCAGCAACACACCGCCGGCCTCGGCGACCTGCTGGGTGACCGCGTTGGCGGTGGCCAGGTCGCGGGTGGGCCGGGGGCGCGGGTTGGCGCCGATCAGGCCGTGCCGGTCCAGCTGGCCGACGATGCGGCTGACCGCCCTGTCCACTGTGGACACCGGGATCTGGCCGCCCTGCACGGCTTCCTTGAGCTTCTTGCCGAAGTGCAGGCCGCCGGGGATGCCGTGTTCGACGCCCTGGCTCCAGTCGATGCCCAGTTCCTGGTCCAGGCCCTTGCTGATCGAGTCGGTGCTGTGCGTGGCCAGCCAGTCCGACATCACCCAGCCCTGGAAACCCCACTGCTCGCGCAGGATCGAGGTCAGCAGCTCCTGGTGCCCGCAGGACGGGGTGCCGTTGACCTTGTTGTAGGCGCACATCACCGAGCTGACGCCGGCCTTGACCGATGCCTCGAAGGCGGGCAGCTCGATCTCGCGCAGGGTCTGCTCGTCGACGGTGACGTTGACGTTTTGCCGGTTCTGCTCCTGGTTGTTCGCCGCGTAGTGCTTGGCGGTGGCGATCAGGCCCTGGCTCTGGATGCCCTTGATCTGGGCGGCCGCGGTGCGCGCGGAGACCAGCGGGTCCTCGCTGAAGGTCTCGAAGTTCCGCCCGGCCTGCGGCACCCGGATGATGTTCATCATCGGGCCGAAGACCACATCCTGTTGCAGGGCACGGCCATCGCGGCCCATGACCTCGCCGTACTTGCGGGCCAGCTCGTCGTCGAAGGTGGCGGCGAGCGCGACCGGCGCGGGCATGGCGGTGGCCGGCTGGTTGTTCAGCCGGATGCCCGCCGGGCCGTCGGCCGAGCGGACCTCCGGGATGCCCAGTCGCGGCACGCCGGGCAGCGAGCCGACGCTGAACGGGCCGGTGAAGGCCACCGTCCAGTGCACGAACGAGAGCTTCTCGTCCAGGGTCATCTGGGCGACCAGCGGATGCACCCCGGTGCGTCCGGCGGCCGGTGCCGCGCTGGCTCCGGTGCTCGCCACCAGGGTGGTGGCGGTGACCAGGGCCAGTGCGGCCAACAGCTTCCTGCGCAGTGTCACTTCACGACTCCAACGAACAGACCGCGACCGGACGGGCCGCCCTCGACGTAGTCCACGGCGCAGCCAGCCCGCTCGAAGGCGGTCTCGTACTGCTCGCGGGTGAACAGGGTGATGACGTGCGTGTCGGTGAAGTGCCGGATGCCGTTCTCGGCGTCGGCGACCGTGTAGTGCACGTCCATGTGGGTGTGGTCGCCCTCGCGGCGGGAGTGCGAGACCCTGGCGATGGTGCGGCCGTCGACCTTGACCACGTCGCCGCCGACGTAGCCGGGCAGGAACTTCTCCGGCGTCCACCAGGGCTCGATCACGATGACGCCGCCGGGCTCCAGGTGCTTGGCGAAGGCGGCCAGCGCGCGGTCCAGGTCGGCCTGGTCGCTCATGTAGCCGATGGAGCTGAACATGCAGGTGACCGCGTGGAAGGTGCGGCCGAGGTCGAACTCGCGCATGTCGCCCTGGTGCACGGTGACCGCGGGGTGGCGGTCGCCGGAGATCCGGACCATCGCCTCGGACAGCTCCAGGCCCTCGACGTGCTCGAACAGCTCGGTGAACGGGCCGAAGTGCGCGCCGGTGCCGGAGGCCACGTCGAGCAGGTCGGTGGCGTCGGCCTTGCGGTCGGTGATCAGCTCGTGCACCTGGGCGGCCTCGGCGGGGTAGTCCTTGCCGCGGCCGCGGTAGATGGCGTCGTAGACGTCGGCCAACTCGGTGTCGTACATGGGATTTCCTTACGCTGTGGGGACCGGGGCACGGTGCCGGGCGACCAGGCGCTCCAGCTCCGGCACGATCTCGTTGGGCTTGGGGTCGGCCAGCACCTCGCCGCGCAGCTTGGCCGCACCGGCGGCGAAGGCGGGGTCGGTGAGCAGGCGGACGAGCTTGTCCCGCAGGGCTTGCGCGGTCAGCTCGGCCGGGCGCACGTACAGCCCGGCGTCGATGCTCTCCAGCTGCTGGGCCTTGAGCACGGCGTCGAACATCTCCGGCAGCAGCAGCTGCGGCACGCCGTAGAGCATCGCGGTGGCCGCGGTGCCCGCGCCGCCGTGGTGGATGATCGCCGAGCAGGTGGGCATCAGCGCGTGCAGCGGCACGAACTCCACCAGCTTGAGGTTGTCCGGCACCGTGGTCGACGCGGTGAACTCGGCCTGCTGGGCCGCGTTCATGGTGGCGATGACCTCGATGTCCAGGTCGGCCATGGCCTGCACCAGGTCGGTGAAGGAGACCGAGTCACCGCCAAGGCTCTCCCGCGCGGACACGCCGAGGGTGATGCACACCCGCGGGCGTTCCGGCTTGGCGCGCAGCCAGTCCGGCACCACGGCCGGCCCGTTGTAGGGCACGTAACCCATGGGCACGATGGGCTGGCCGACCGGCAGCCGGGTGCTGGCCGGGGTCTGGTCGATGGTCCACTGACCGCTGACCAGTTCCTCGTCGAAGCTCAGGCCGAGCCGTTCCATGGTCCAGCCCAGCCATTCGGCCAGCGGGTCGTCCTGGTGTGCCGGGGGCTGCTGGTCGTGCAGTTCCAGGAAGCGGTTCCTGGTGCGGGTCAGCACGTCCGGGCCCCAGAGCAGACGGGCGTGCGCGGCCCCGCTGGCCTTGGCGGCGATGGAACCGGCCCAGGTGAAGGGCTCCCAGATGACCAGGTCGGGCTGCCAGGCGCGGGCGAAGGCGACCAGCTCGTCGACCATGGAGTCGTTGTTGGCCAGCGAGTAGAACATCGGCGTCATCATGGTGTACATGCCGAGCATGTAGTCCCAGGTGAGGATGTCCGGCCTGGTCTCGGAGAAGTTGATCTCCGGGTGGTCGGCCTGCTTCTGGCTGGTGTTCTGCTCGCGGGTCTGGTGGATGACGTGGTCCTCGCCGACCGGGACCGCGGTGAGTCCGGCGTGCGTGATCGCGTCGGTGAGCGCGGGCTGGCTGGCGATGCGGACCTCGTGGCCCGCGGTGCGCAGTGCCCAGGCCAGCGGCACCATGCTGAAGAAGTGGGTGTTGTGCGCGAAGGAGGTCATGAGCACACGCATCGGCGGCTCCTTCCAGAAGCAGGGCAGTGTTGGCCGTTATCGCACGGTGTGTTGGCCGTTCCGGACGGTGTGTTGGCCGATCCGGACGGTGTGTTGGCCGATCCGGACGGTGTGTTGGCCGATCCGGACGGTGTGTTGGCCGATCCGGACGGTGTGTTGGCCGATCCGGGACGGTGTGTTGGCAAAGCGGCGTACCGGTTCGGCCAACACCGTGTACGACAACGGCCAACACGGGGTACGAGAACGGCCAACACGAGGGGTCAGGCGGTGACGGGGAGGGTTAGGGGGCCGCGGAGGACCGGGGAGCGCCTGCGGCGTACCAGTTTTCCGGTTTGGCGGAGTCGGGGCGTGTGCTCCGCGAGCACGCGTAGCGCGGTCTCGGCGTGTACCCGCAGCAGTGGGGCGAGGAGTCCACTGTGGAATCCGCCGGTGAAGGCGAGTGGGGTGGGGCCGGGGTTGCGGGTCAGCTCGAACTCGTCGGCGTCGGCGTAGAGTTCCGGATCCCGGCCTGCCGCACCGGAAAGCACCACGAGCTGGCTGTCCTTGGGGATCTCGGTGCCCGCGAACTCCATGTCGGACAACGCGACCCGGGTGTGCAGCTGGACCGGGGCGTCGTAGCGCAGGGTTTCCGCGATGGCGTCGGCGGCCAGGCCGGGGTCGCCGACCAGTTTCGCCCACTGTTCGGGACGGGCCAGCAGTGCGGCGACCGCGTTGACCACCAGGGTGGTGCCGATCTCGACCCCGGCGGTGGCGGTGATCACCGCGGCGTGCCGGGCCTCGGGCACGGTGCAACCCATGTCGGACAACAGCCTGGTCACGTTGGCCAGTGCGGCCAGCAGGGCCCTGGTCGGGCCGAGCGGCTGCGGGCAGACCAGCGAGTCCAGGGTGGGTCGCAGGTCGGCGCAGAGGCCGGCGAAGTGCGCGCGGTCGGGGTCGGGGATGCCGAGCAGGTCGGCGGTGAGATCGACGGCCAGTGGCGCGGCGAAGTCGGTGACCAGGTCGAACTGTCCACTGTGGCCGGAGATGCGATCCTCGGCGAGGCGGCGGACGTGGGGTTCGTGGATGTGCACGGCCTGCTCGCTGAGCAGGTTCGCGGCCCGCTCGGTGATCCGGGCGTGTTCGGCGGCGCCCAGGCCGAGGAAGGTCTCGTCCAGGGACAGCACCTGCGGCGCCGGCGGTTCGCCGTCGGCCTTGCGCAGGCCCAGTCGCGGGTCGGTGAGGATGGTGCGGCCCAGGTCGTGGTCGGCGGTGACGTACGCGCCGAGCAGGCTCTGGTGCAGCACGCCACGTTCGCGGACCATGGCGTGGAAAGGGGTGGGGTCGTCGGCCTGGGCGCGCAGGATGAGCGCGTACGGGTCGCCGGTGGTGCCGAAGTGCCACTGGAGCCCACGGGTCATCTGCAGGTGCAGGCCCAGTTGGCTCGGCGTGCGGTCGGACATCACGCCTCCTTGGCGCAGAAGGAGATGAGCTGGTCGGAGATCTCGTTGACGACGTCCGACTGGTGGTGGTTGAGGTAGAAGTGGCCGCCGGAGAGGGTGCGCAGCGCGAACTCGTCGCGGGTGTGCTCACTCCAGGTGGTGGCCTCGTCGAAGGTGACCCTCGGGTCGCTTTCGCCGACGATCGCGGTGATCGGGCAGGACAGCGGAACCCCGCCCTGCCACCGGTAGGTCTCCGCGGCCTTGTAGTCGCTGCGGATCGCGGGCAGCACCATGCGCAGCAGTTCCTCATCGCCGAGCAACGCGGAGTCGGTGCCGGAGAGGCGTTGCAGCTCGGCCACGATGCCGTCGTCGCTCTGCTGGTGCACGCGTTCGTCCCGGTGCCGGGACGGGGCGCGGCGGCCGGAGGCGAACAGCGCGGCCGGCCGGAAGTCGAACTCCTGTTCCAGGATGGTGGCGACCTCGAAGGCGATGCTCGCGCCCATGCTGTGCCCGAACAGCGCCAATGGCTTGTCGGTCCAGGCGAGCAGGGGTTTGACGATCTCCCTGGCGAACTCCTGCACGTTCTCGATCCGCGGGTCGGCGCGCCGGTCCTGCCGTCCCGGGTACTGCACGGCCAGCACCTCGATGGAGGGGGTGAGCGCGGCGGAGAACGGGTAGAAGAAGCTCGCGGAGCCCCCGGCGTGCGGGAAGCAGGCCAGCCGGACCTTGCTGTCCTCGACCGGGTGGAATCGGCGCAGCCAGAGGCCGTTGTCGCCGGTGTCTGCTGTCATCGTGGTTCCTGTTCCTACTTCGCTTGTCCGGCGACGGTGGCGGATTCGGCGAGCCAGTCCACAATGGACTGAGCGGTGGCCTGGGCGTGGTGCTGGGTCATGGTGAAGTGGTTGCCGGGCACATCGGCCGCGGTGTGCGGGAACGGCCAGTGCGAACGCCAGTCGCCGGCACCGGTCCACTCCCCCATCGGTTCGCTGGCGCGCACCAGCAGGGTGGGCACGGCCAGTTCGGTCGGCTGCCACCCGGCGAGGTGGCGGTAGTAGGCGCCCATGGCGGTGAGCCGGGTGTCGTCGGCGGGCACGTAGTCGCCCTGGTTGCCGAGCATCCATTCGGTCATCTCGCGCTGCCACTGGCCGATCGGGCCGTTGTGGTCAGGTTCGTAGAGGTCGAGCAGCACCAGTCCGGCCGGCGGGTGCCCGATCCCGGTCAGGTGCGCGGCGAGCTGGTGGGCCAGGATGGCGCCCGCGGAGTGTCCGATGAGGACGAACGGGCGGCCGTCGGCCTGGGCCAGCACGGCGTCGGCCTGGAGCCGGAGGGCGGCGGTCAGCGTGGTGGGCAGCGGTTCGCCGTCGAGGTAGCCGGGCAGTGGCAGCGCGGCCATCGGGTACTGGCCGCGCAGGGCGGTGGCCAGGCGGGCGAACTCGTGCGGGCCGGAGATGGCCGCGGTGCCACTGCATCCGATGAGCACCGGGCCCTCGCCCTCGGCGGACAGGCGGATGGGGCGGGTGAGGTCGGTGCGGTCACTGGTCTCGTCGAAGCTCGGCCGGAATCCGGCGGTGTCGGCCAGCAGGTCCATGAACTGGGTGATCCGTCCACTTCGGACGGACTCCTGGTAGAGGTTGGCCAGCGTGCTGGGCTTGTCCGCCGGGGCCTCCGCGGTGCCGAGGCGGTCACGCAGGTGGGCGGCGAGTTCGGCCGGGGTGGGGTGCTGGAGCAGCAGGCCGGGGGCGAGCTGGACGCCGGTGGCGCCGGTCAGGCGGTTGCGCAGTTCGACGGCGGTGAGCGAGTCGAAGCCGGATTCCAGGAAGGCGCGGTCGATGTCGACGTCCTCGGCGCTCGCGTGCCCGAGCACGGCGGCGGCGTGGCCGCGGACCAGGTCGAGCAGGCGGCGCTGGGCCTCGGCCGGGTCGAGGGCGGCCAGGCGTTCGGCGAAGCCGGGTTCGGGGGTGGGCTGCGGCGCGGGTTCGGGCTTGGCGCGGCGTTGCGCGGCCAGACCGGGCAGCAACTCGGCCAGGGCGGTGAGGTCCTGGTTCTCCACCGCGGTCCAGAACTGCTCGTCGGCGGTGACGCCGGTGGCGGGTTCGAGCCAGTAGCGCTGGTGCTGGAAGGCGTAGGTGGGCAGCTCGACCGGCTTGCCGCCGGTGACCGCGGGTGCGAAGTCGACCGGCAGGCCGCGGGTCCAGGCTTCGGCGAGCGAGGTGAGCACCCGCTGCGGCCCACCCTCGTCACGGCGCAGCGAGCCGACGGTGACGGCGGGGATCTCGGCCCGGTCGGCGGTTTCCTGGATGCCGACCACGAGCACCGGGTGCGGGCTGACCTCGACGAAGCCGCGGTGCCCGGTGCCGAGCAGCCCGCGCACGGTCTCCTCGAACCGGACAGTCCGGCGCAGGTTGGTGTACCAGTACTCGGCGTCCAGGGCGGTGGTGTCGATCAGCCCGGCGGTGACGGTGGAGTGGAACGGGATCCGGGAGGGCTGCGGTGACAGTCCACTGAGGACGGTGAGCAGTTCCTCGCGGATCTCCTCGACGTGTGCGGAGTGCGAGGCGTAGTCCACCGGGATGCGGCGGGCCTTGACGTCGGTGTCCGCGCAGTCGGCGAAGAGTTCGTCCAGGGCGTCCGGGTCCCCGGCGACCACCACGGAGGAGGCCCCGTTGACCGCGGCCACCGAGATCCGCCCGTCCCACCGGGTCAGCCGCTCTTCCACCTCGGCGACCGGCAACGGCACGGACATCATCCCGCCCTTGCCCGCGAGCGCCCGGATCGCCTTGCTGCGCAACGCGACCACCTTGGCGGCGTCGCGGAGTGAGAGCGCGCCGGAGACGGCGGCGGCCGCGATCTCGCCCTGGGAGTGGCCGACCACTCCGGCCGGTTCGACGCCGTGCGACTGCCAGAGCGCGGCGAGGGAGACCATCACGGCCCAGAGTGCGGGCTGCACGATGTCGACCTGGTCGTAGTCGTTGTCGCGCAGGACGTCGAGGAGGTTCCAGTCGGTGAACTCGGCGAGCGCCTCGGCGCATTCGGTGATGCGGGCGGCGAAGACCGGGGAGGAGTCGAGGAGTTCGACGGCCATGCCCCGCCATTGGGAGCCCTGGCCGGGGAAGACGAAGACGACCTTGCCGGGGCGGGCGGTGCTGCCGCGGATGACGGTGGGGGTGATCTCGTCGGTGGCCAGGGCGGGCAGGGCGGTGGCGGGGTCGCCGAGCAGGACGGCTCGGTGCTCGAAGGCGGCGCGGGTGGTGAGGGTGTGCGCGAGGTCGAGCGGGGCGGGGGTGTGGGTGGCGAGGTGGTCGCGGAGGCGGGTGGCCTGGGCGCGGAGGGCGGCGGCGGTTTTGCCGGAGAGGAGGTAGGGCAACGCTTCCGGGGCTTCCGCAGCCGGAAGCTCTTCCGCCCCTGGAGCCTGTTCCAGGATCACGTGCGCGTTGGTGCCGCTCACGCCGAAGCTCGACACCCCGGCCCGGCGCACCTCCGCAGCCCACTCCTGGTTCTCGGTCAGCAGCGACACCGCGCCCACCGACCAGTCCACCTGCCGCGACGGCTCGTCCACGTGCAACGTCCTGGGCAGCACCCCGTGCCGCATGGCCATGACCATCTTGATCACGCCCGCGACGCCGGCGGCGGCCTGGGTGTGGCCGATGTTCGACTTCACCGAGCCCAGCCACAGCGGGGTTTCCCGGTCCTGGCCATAGGCGGCGAGTACCGCCTGGGCCTCGATCGGGTCGCCGAGGCGGGTGCCGGTGCCGTGCGCCTCGACCACGTCGACCTGGGCCGGGGTGAGGCGGGCGTCGGCCAGGGCGGCGCGGATGACGCGTTGCTGGGACGGGCCGTTCGGTGCGGTGAGGCCGCTGGAGGCGCCGTCCTGGTTGACGGCGCTGCCCTTGAGCACCGCGAGGATGGGGTGGCCGTTGCGTTGGGCGTCGGAGAGTTTCTCGACCAGGAGCAGGCCGACGCCTTCGCCCCAGCCGGTGCCGTCGGCGGCGTCGGCGAAGGCCTTGCAGCGGCCGTCGGTGGCCAGGCCGCGCTGGCGGCTGAACTCGACGAAGATCTGCGGGGTGGCCATGGTGGTCACACCGCCGGCCAGGGCCAGGGTGCATTCGCCCTTGCGGAGTGCTTGTGCGGCAAGGTGCAGCGCGACCAGTGAGGACGAGCAGGCGGTGTCGATGGTGAGGGCGGGGCCCTCCAGGCCGAGGGTGTAGGCGATGCGGCCGGAGGCGACGCTGCCGGAGTTGCCGGTGCCGAGGTAGCCCTCGACGCCCTCGGGGACCTCGTGCATCCGCGCGGCGTAGTCGTTGTAGATCACGCCGGCGAACACGCCGGTTTTGCTGCCGCGCAAGGTGGTCGGGTCGATGCCCGCCCGTTCGAAGGCTTCCCAGGAGGTTTCCAGCAGCAGGCGTTGCTGGGGGTCCATGGCCAGGGCTTCGCGCGGGGAGATGCCGAAGAAGGCCGGGTCGAACTCGGCGACGCCGTCCAGGAACGCGCCGTGGCCGGTGTAGGTGCGGCCGGTGGCGGACGGGTCGTCGTCGAGCAGGTCGGGCCAGCCGCGGTCGGCCGGGAACCCGGTGACGGCGTCCCCGCCCGCGGCCAGCAGGTCCCACAGTTGCTCAGGCGAGCCGATGCCACCGGGGTAGCGGCAGCTCATGCCGATGATGGCGATCGGCTCCCGCTCGGCCTCGCGGACCTCGGCCAGTTCCTGCCGGGTCTGCCGCAGATCGGCGGTCACCTGCTTGAGGAAGTGCCTGAGCTTGTCCTCATTGGACACTGTGGTTCCCTTCTCCCCAGTTCCGGAATCCCTTAGGAGATCCCGAACTCCTTGCCAATGAGGTCGAACAGGTCGTCGTCGGTCGCGGTCTCCAGGTCCTCGGCCGCCCTCGCGCCGTTGGCCTCGGTCCACCGGTCCAGCAAGGACTTCAGCCGGAGGGTGATGCGTGCGCGGGACTCCTCGTCCGGGGCGATCCCGGACAGGTCGTCGGGCACGATCACCGACAGGCTGGCCTCCAGCCGGTCCAGTTCGGCCAGCAGCGGGCTGCCACCCGCCGGGGCCGTGTCCTGGGGCACGGTGTCGTCAAGGTGCGCGGCCAGTGCTTCCGGAGTCGGGTGGTCGAAGACCAGCGTCGCGGCCAATCGCAGGCCGGTGGCCGCGTTCAGCCGGTTCCGCAGCTCGACCGCGGTGAGCGAGTCGAACCCGAGTTCCAGGAAGCCCTTGCTCTCCTCCACCGCTTCCGGCGAGGAGTGGCCCAGCACCGCGGCAACCTGCCCGCGGACCAGGTCCAGCAGCACCTCGCGCCGCTGGGCGCCGGTGCGGCCGTGCAGTCGCTGCGTGAGCGCCGTGGCGTCCGGGGCCGCGCCGGTCGCCGTTCGACGACCGGGCTTGCGGACGAGCCCGCGCAGCAGGGCGGGCACCTCGGCCTGTGCCCGCAGCGCCGTGGTGTCCAACCTGATGGGCACCAGCACCGCCGATTCCACTGTGCTGGCCGCGTCCAGCAGTGCCAACCCCTGTTCTGAAGACAGGGGTGCCATGCCCGCCCTGGCCAGCCGCCCCAGTTCGGCCTCGTCCAGGTGGCCGGTCATGCCGCTGGTCTGCGCCCACAGGCCCCAGGCCAGGGACACGGCGGGTTTGCCCTGCTCACGGCGGTAGGCGGCGAGTCCGTCCAGGAAGGCGTTGGCCGCGGCGTAGTTGCCCTGGCCTGCGCCGCCGAAGGTGCTGGCGGCGCTGGAGAACAGGACGAACTCGGACACCTCGCCGGTGAGTTCGTGCAGGTTGACCGCTGCGTCGACCTTGGGCCGCAGCACCTTGGCCAGCCGGTCCGGGGTGAGCGCGGCGAGCACGCCGTCGTCGAGCACCCCTGCCGCGTGCACCACGATCGACAGGGGTTGATCAAGGGTGTCCAGCAGTGCGGCCAGGGCATCCCGGTCGGCGGCGTCGCAGGCCTCGATCCGGACCCGGGCGCCGAGTGCGGTCAGCTCGTCCCGCAGCTCGGCGGCGCCGGGGGCGGCCGGGCCGCTGCGGCTGGTGAGCACCAGGTCGCGTACGCCACGGCTGGTGACCAGGTGCCGGGCGACCAGTGCACCCAGGGTGCCGGTACCGCCGGTGACCAGCGCGGATCCACTCTCTACCGACCGGTCGGTAGAGACGTTGGGGACGCGGGCCAGGCGGGGTGCGGTGAGCTTGCCCTGGCGGATGGCCAGCTGCGGTTCGCCGGTCTGCGCGGCGGCGGCGAGCTGGCGGGCGGAGGCGTCCTGGTCGTCGAGGTCGATGAGCAGGAACCGGCCGGGCTCCTCGGCCTGGGCCGAGCGGACCAGGCCCCAGACCGCGGACCCGGCCGGATCGGTGACCTGTCCGGCCGCGCCCTGGGTCACCAGGACCAGCCGGGAGTGCGCGAACCGCTCCCCCGCGAGCCACCCCTGTACCGCCTCAAGAGCGATAAGGGTGGCGGTGTGCGCGGCCTTGGCCAGTGGTCCGTCCACTGTGGGCAGTGGCAGGAATACCAGCTCGGGCACCTCGGTCAGTTCTGCCAGCGTGGCATGGGTGTCCACCCGGACGCCCGCGGTACGCAGGCCGGCGGCGACGCCGAGGGCCTCGCCGATGACCGCGGCCCGGCCCAGCGGGGTGCCGGGGACGGGCACGGTGGCCCAGTCGAACTGGAACAGCGAGTCGTGGTGGCCGCCGCCGAGGGCGTCCGCGGACAGCGCCCGCAGCACCAGCGAGTCGACCGTGGCGACCGGGTTGCCCGCGGGGTCGGTGACCGCGAGCGCGATGCCGTCACCGTCCACCTTGGACAGTCGGACCCGCAGGCTGGTGGCGCCGATGGCGTGCAGGCTGACCCCGGTCCAGGCGAACGGGAGGCGGGCCTGGTCGGCGCTGAAGAAGCCGCCGAGGCCGATGGCCTGCACGGCAGCGTCCAGCAGGGCCGGGTGCAGCGCGAAGCCGGTGTCCTGGTGGTCCTCGGGCAGGGTGACCTCGGCGAAGACCTCGCCGCCCTTGGTCCAGGCGGTGCGCAGGCCCTGGAAGCTGGGGCCGTAGTCGTAGCCCGCCTCGCTGAGCCGGTCGTAGAGACCTTCCAGGGCAACGGGTTCGGCGCCGGCCGGCGGCCAGGCGCCGACCGCGACCGGGGTGCCGAGGCCGGGCAGCAGGGCGCCGGTGGCGTGCAGCTGCCAGGGCTCGTCCGCACCGGTCTGGGAGTGCACGGTCAGGGTGCGGGCGCCGGTCGGTTCGGGTGCGCCGACGGTGAGGTGCAGGTTGACCGCGCCGTCCTCGGGCAGCACCAGCGGGGCGGCCAGGGTGAGTTCCTCCACCCGGTCGCAACCGGCGGCCGCGGCGGCGTGCAGGGCGAGTTCGACGAAGGCGGTGCCGGGCAGCAGGATCGAGCCGAGCACCGCGTGGTCGGCCAGCCAGGGGTGGGTGCGCACCGAGATCCTGCCGGTGAACAGCAGTTCCTCGCTGCCGGGGCGGGTGATCGCGGCGCCGAGCAGCGGGTGTTCGGCGGCGGTGAGGCCGAGTTCGGCGGCGTCGGATCCGGTGCCGCGCGGGGTGTCCAGCCAGTAGCGCTCGCGCTGGAAGGCGTAGGTGGGCAGGTCGATCCGCCGGGCGCCGGTGAGCACCTGGCCGAAGTCGACCGGCAGTCCGCGCACGGCGGCCTCGCCGAGGGAGAGCAGGAACCGGCCGAGGCCGCCCTCCTCGCGCCGCAGCGAGCCGAGCGCGAGGGCGTTGCCGCCGGTCTCCTCCAGGGTTTCCTGCAGGCCGACCAGGAGCACCGGGTGCGGGCTGGCCTCGACGAAGTAGCGGTAGCCCTGTTCGGCGAGCGAGCGGGTGACCTCGGCGAACCGGACGGTCTGGCGCAGGTTGGTGTACCAGTACTCGGCGTCCAGCGCGACGGTGTCGATCAGCTCACCGGTGACGGTGGAGTGGAACGGGATGTCGGAGCTGCGCGGCCGGATGGGAGCCAGCACACGCAGGATCTCGTCCCGGATCTCCTCGACGTAGGCGGAGTGCGAGGCGTAGTCCACCGGGATCTTGCGGGCCCGGATGTTCGCGGTCTCGCACTCGGCGAACAACTCGTCGAGGGCGTCCGGCTCGCCTGCCACGACCACCGAGGAGGGGCCGTTGATGGCGGCGACCGAGATGCGGCCGTCCCAGCGGGTCAGCCGGTCCTCGACCTCGGCGACCGGCAGCGGCAAGGACATCATGCCGCCCTTGCCAGCCAGCGCCCGGATTGCCTGACTGCGCAACGCGACCACCCGGGCAGCGTCCTGAAGGGACAGTGCGCCGGAGACCGCGGCGGCGGCGATCTCGCCCTGGGAGTGGCCGACGACCACCGAGGGTTCGACGCCGAAGCCGCGCCAGAGGGCGGCGAGGGAGACCATGACCGCCCACAGCGCGGGCTGCACCACGTCGACCCGGTCGAAGCCGGGGCCGTTGCCGCGCAACACCTCCAGGAGGTCCCAGTCGGTGAACTCGGCCAGGGCCTGGGCGCAGTCGGTGAGGCGGTCGGCGAAGACCTGGTTGGTCTCGAACAGCTCCACGGCCATGCCGAGCCACTGGGAGCCCTGGCCGGGGAAGACGAAGGCGACCTGCTCCCCCGCCGCGGCCACGCCGGTGGTGAGGCCGGGCCACGGTTCACCGTTGGCGAGCGCGTCCAGGCCGGTGCTCAGTTCGGCGGTGTCGGCGGCCACCAGCAGGGCGCGCTGGTCGAAGCCGCCGCGGGTGTTGAGCAGGGAGTGCGCCAGGTCGGGCAGGTGGGTCTGCGGGTGGGCCGCCAGGTGCGCGGCGAGCGCGCGGGCCTGGCCCCGCAGGGCTTCGGGGGTGCGGGCGGTGAGCCGCACCGGCACCGGGGTGTCCACAGTGGAGGCTTCGACCGGCTCCTCGGCTGGAGCCGCTTCGATGATGACGTGTGCGTTGGTGCCGCTGATGCCGAAGCTGGACACGGCCGCCCGGCGCACACCCTCGGGCCAGGGCTGGGCCTCGGTGAGCAGCGAGACGGATCCGGCGGACCAGTCGATCTGCGGGCTGGGCGCGTCGATGTGCAGGGTCTTGGGCAGCAGGCCGTGCCGCATGGCCAGCACGGTCTTCATCACGCCCGCGACCCCGGCGGCGGCCTGGGTGTGCCCGATGTTGGACTTCAGCGAGCCCAGCCACAGCGGGGTTTCCCGGTCCTGCCCGTAGGTCGCGATCAGCGCCTGCGCCTCGATCGGGTCGCCGAGGGTGGTGCCGGTGCCGTGCGCCTCGACCAGGTCGACGTCCGAAGTGGACAGTCCGGCGTTGGCGAGGGCCTGGCGGATGACGCGTTGCTGGGACGGGCCGTTGGGGGCGGTGAGGCCGTTGCTGGCGCCGTCCTGGTTGACCGCGCTGCCCTTGACGATGGCCAGCACCGGGTGCCCGTTGCGGCGGGCGTCGGAGAGGCGCTCGACCAGCAGCATGCCAACGCCCTCGGCCAGGGCGAAGCCGTCCGCGGCGGCGGCGAAGGCCTTGGAGCGGCCGTCGCGGGCCAGGCCGTTCTGGCGGCTGAACTCGAAGAACATGTCCGGGGTGGACATGATCGTCACGCCACCGGCCAGGGCGAGGGAGCATTCGCCGTTGCGCAGGGACTGGACCGCCCAGTGCAGCGCGACCAGCGAGGAGGAGCAGGCCGTGTCGACGGTGACCGCCGGGCCTTCCAGGCCGAAGGTGTAGGAGACCCGGCCGGAGAGCACGCTGGCGCCGTTGCCGGTGGCCAGGTAGCCGGAGAGGTTCTCCGGGGCGCCGGCCAGCAGCGGGGCGTAGTGCTGGCCGTTGGTCCCGGCGAACACCCCGGTCCGGCTGCCGCGCAACGAGTCAGGGTCGATGCCGGCGCGCTCGAAGGTCTCCCAGGAGGTTTCCAGCAGCAGGCGGTGCTGCGGGTCCATGGCCAGGGCCTCGCGCGGGGAGATACCGAAGAAGGCCGGGTCGAACTCGCTCGCGTCGTGCAGGAAGCCGCCGTGGCCGACGTAGCTGGAACCGGTGCGGCCGTTGGGGTCGATCAGCGCGCCGAGGTCCCAGCCGCGGTCGGTGGGGAACCCGGTGATGGCGTCGCCACCGGCCTCGATGAGCCGCCACAACGCTTCCGGGCTGGTGACGCCGCCGGGGAAGCGGCAGGCCATGCCGATGATGGCGATCGGCTCGTCGTCGGCGGCCGCGGTGTAGACGGGTCCGGCGATCTGGGCGGCGTGGCCGACGAGTTCACCGCGCAGGTGCTCGGCGAGCACGGTGGCGGTCGGGTAGTCGAAGACCAGGGTGGCCGGGAGCTTGAGGCCCGTGGCGGTGTTGAGGCGGTTGCGCAGGTCGACCGCGGTGAGTGAGTCGAAGCCGAGTTCGCGGAAGGCGCGGTTGACGTCGACGGCCTCCGGGGAGGCGTGCTCCAGGACCGCGGCGAGCTGGGTGCGGACCAGGTCGAGGACCAGCTTGGACTGGTCCACTTCGGACAGTCCGGTGAGGCGCTGCACCAGCGGGGAGGTTTCCACCGCGGCGGCGGGTTCGTCCTGGGTGAGGACCTGGGCTTCGGGGAGTTCGTCGAAGAGGTGGCTCGGGCGGGCCGCGGTGAAGCCGGGCACGAACCGGGCCCAGTCGATGTCGGCCACGGTGAGCACCGGCTCGTCGTGCTCGATGGCCTGGCGCAGTGCGGACAGCGCGAGTTCCGGGTCCATCGCGGTGACGCCGCGGCGGCGCAGGAACTCGCCGTAGCTGTCCTCGGTGGTGGTGTCGCCGCCATCCCACGGGCTCCACGCGATGGCGGTGCCGGGCAGGCCACGGCCGCGGCGGGCCTCGGCGAGCGCGTCCAGGTAGGCGGTGCCCGCGGCGTAGGCGGCCTGGTTGCCGCCACCCCAGATCCCGGCGACCGAGGAGCAGAACACCACGGTCTCGACCGAGTCGTCGAGCAGGGCGTCCAGGTGCGCGGCGGCCGCGGTTTTGGCGTTGACCACGGCGGCGAAGGAGGCCAGATCGGTCTCCGCCAAGGGGTTCAGCGGGACGACCGGCGGGGCGTGCACCACGGTGGCCGGGTTGTGCTCGGCCAGCACGGCACGCAGCGCGGCCCGGTCGCCGACCTCGCAGGCGGCCAGGGTGACCCGGGTGCCGTCGGCTTCCAGTCGGGCGCGCAGGGTTTCCGCGTTGTCGTCGTGGGTTCCGGCGAGCACCAGGTGCTCGATGCCGTTGCGGGACAGCCACTGCGCGACCAGCGAGCCGAGTGCGCCGGAGCCGTCGGTGACCAGTGCGGTGCCGGTGGGCTGCCAGTCGCGGACCGGGGCGGCCGAGCCGAGCGGGGCGTGGCCGAGGCGGCGGGCGAAGACCCCGGCCGCGCGGATGGCGACCTGGTCCTCGTCGGCCGCGGCGAGCACCGCGTGCAGGCGGGCGGCGGTGGTGGCGTCGAGGCGGTCGGGCAGGTCGACCAGGCCGCCCCAGCGCTCGGGGTGTTCCAGGGCGATGACCCGGCCGAGGCCCCAGACCTGGGCCTGGGTCGCGCTGCGGACGCGGTCGGTGGCCGAGGTGGAGATGGCGCCGCGGGTGGCGCACCACAGCGGTGCGGTGATCCCGGCGTCGCCGAGGGCCTGGGTGAGCACGACCGTGCCCGCGAGTCCGGCGGGCAGGGGGTGTTCGGCCAGGGGGGATTCGTCCAGGGCGAGCAGGGACAGCACCCCGGCGGGGGCGAAGTCCAGTGCGGTCAGGCGGTCCGCGAGGGTGGCGCGGTCCAGGGACCCGCCGATCTCCAGGACGTGCGCGCCGGGCAGCACGGTCTCGGTGTGGCCCTCGGGCTGGATGACCAGCCAGTCACCGGTGAGGGTGGCCGCGGGCGGGGTGACCGACCGCCATTCCACCCGGTACCGCCAACCGTCCACAGTGGACTGCTCGCGGCGCTGGCGGCGCCAGGCGGCCAGCACCGGCAGCACGCCGGTGAGGGTGTCGGCCTCCGCGCCGAGGGTGGCGGCCAGGGTGCCGAGGTCCTCGGTTTCCACCGCGGCCCAGAACTCGGCGTCGGCCTGGTCCGCGCTGTGCTCGACGACGGGGGCGCCGTCCTCCAGCCAGAACCGCTTGCGCTGGAAGGCGTAGGTGGGCAGGTCGAGGTGCGCGCTGCCGCCCCACAGGGTGTCCCAGCGCACGGGCAGGCCGCGGACCTGGCCCTCGGACAGGGAGGTCAGGAAGCGGTCCAGGCCACCCTCGTCACGACGCAGGGAGCCGACCGCGACGGCCTCCACGGTTTCCTGGATGCCGAAGGTGAGCACCGGGTGCGGGCTGGCCTCGACGAAGAACCGGAACCCCGCCTCGCCCAGCAGCCGGACGGTTTCCTCGAAGCGGACGGTCTGGCGCAGGTTGGTGTACCAGTACCCGGCGTCCAGGCCGGTGGTGTCGAACCGCTCGGCGAAAACCGTGGAGTAGAACGGGATCTCCGCGGCCTTCGGCTCCAGTCCACTGAGGACTTCGAGGAGTTCGGCGTGGATGGTCTCGACGTGCGCGGAGTGCGAGGCGTAGTCCACCGGGATCTTGCGCACCCGGATTTCCGCGGTCTCGCAGTCGATGAACAGCTCT